>JAQUYR010000031.1:0-4271 GCA_028691715.1 Bacilli bacterium
GTATTATTAGGAATTTATTATATCTATCGAAAAAAATATTTATGATGAGAGAGGAAATGCGATGAAAGAATTGATCTTTTTTGTAGAAGATGATGAAAACATCTTTGAATTACTTGAGGCAACTTTATCACTTAATGGTTATAATACTACAGGTTTTTATGAACCACTGGCAATGTTAAAAGAAGTGGTGATTCGCAAACCAGATTTGATTATTCTTGATTTGATGTTGCCCAATATGAATGGCTATGATGTTTTAAAAGCACTAAAACAAAAAAATGAATTAGCAGATATTCCTGTAATAATTCTTTCAGCAAAATCCTCAGAATTAGATATTGTTAAAGGATTGGACTTGGGAGCATCTGATTATATGACCAAACCCTTTGGTGTTTTAGAATTATCCTCAAGAATCAAAGCCAATTTGGGTAAAGTTATGAAGAAGTTTTCCAACGGCGAGTTACTCGTCATACGTTCATTACAACTCGACGAATCGAAACATCAGTGTACTCTAAATGGCGAATTGGTAAAACTAACCGTTACAGAGTATGAGATTGTAAAGGTTTTGATGAGAAATAGTGGAATTGTTATGACAAGAAATAAACTGTTAAATATCATCTGGGGTTATGAAAACCTTGCAGAAACAAGAACTTTAGATATGCATATCAAATCGATACGGGAAAAATTTAGCCGAGTTACGGAAGAAAGTTATATTGAAACAATTCGGGGAATAGGGTATATTATTAATTAATGGGAGAAAAATATGGGCGATGAACTTGTAAGGCGTAATTTAACAATCACAATTATTAGTTTGATTTTGTTCTTTTTCTTATCGCTATATATAACTTCCTATTACAATCGTAAAAATTTAGAAGAGAATCTCATCAATATTTCAACGATTCTCAACAAACAGATTATGAATAGTGTTACTGAGGAAGAAATTGTGGAGATTGTTGATGATTACACCAACGACCAAACATGGATCAAAGTCGCAGTTGCTAACAGTTTAGGATCAATAATCATTGATAGTACTAATGATAGTACTAGTGAGATAGGAGATATCTCTTTGAGTGATGACGAACTAGAATATGCTAATAGCAGTGATAATGATTCAGTTTATATCATCGATGGTGAACTCAATTACATCACTAAAATAAATGATGATATCATTGTTCGCACTTCCATCGCCATTCAGAGCAATGAAACATATATTTTGAACAGTATTTTTTATATGTTGATATTGATAATTTTTGTTTTGATTTTAGAAATATTTTCTTCAAGAAAGACTAGTAAGGTTATTGAAAATGCTTTTTTGATGATCAGTGATAATTTAAAGACTATTAATAGTGGTGAATATCAACAAATTGAAACAAAACATAAATTCTATGAGGTTAATGAGGCTTTAGAAAACATCAATGAGATAAATAAAAATATTTATGCCTATATCCTAGAAATTAGTAGTGAGCGCGATAAAGTCAGTTTTATTGTTAACAATATGCAACAGGGACTAATAATAATCAATGAGAACTATGATTTGTTAATCATTAACAAGTATGCTTGTAGTATTCTCAATTCCGAATGCCAGGTTATTGAAGGAATTAAGTTTTCTGAAATAATAAAAAACACTTATTTAATAGAAAAAATTTCAACAAGCTTAAAAAAACATAAAAATGAATACTTTGATTATTTTGATGATAAGAAAGAAAAAGTTTATTCATTTATTCTTTCTCACTTGGTCAGTAAATGGGATAAGAGTACAAAGGCTTCTTCGCTGCTTTTCATCTCCATTATTGATGTCACCGATGAAAGAAAAAACGACGAGATTAAAGCAGAATTTATCGTCAATGCTTCTCACGAACTCAAAACTCCAATAACCACCATCAGTGGGTTTTCTGAACTCATCATCAATGGTGGAGGAAGTTGTGACAAGAAGACTCGTGAGTATATAACCAGGATTTATCTCGAATCTATAAGGATGAAAAATACCATTGATGAGCTTTTATATCTCTCAAATTTGGAGTATAAATCGAGTACGATATCTCTAAACGAGGATGTCGACCTTGAAGAAGTTGTTGATGATGTGGTTGAGAACTATAAAACATATGGCATCCAGAATATGGTGACCATTGAAAAAGAAACAAGAAAGATCATAATTAAGGGAAGTAAAGCCTTGATTAGGCATTTATTGGTAAATCTTGTTGAGAACGCGATTAAGTATAATCGAGAAAACGGAAAAGTGATTGTCCGATTGGAAGAAGACATCAATGACGTTATTTTGAAAGTGATTGATACAGGAATTGGAATAGATGCTGGTAATATGAATAAGATATTTGATCGTTTCTATCGAATTGAGGAAAGCCGTAGTCGTTCTACTGGTGGAACTGGACTGGGATTGACGATTGCTAAAAAGATATGTATCGTCCATGGAGCATCAATAAATATTGAGAGTAATCTCGGAATTGGAACGACTTTTATTGTTAAATTTAGTAAAGAATAAAGAAAGAGGTAATATAGATGAATATTTGGCATGATATTAATGAAAAAAGAATTGGAGTCGAAAAATTTGTTGTCTGTGTTGAAATTTCAAAAGGCTCGAAAATGAAATATGAGCTGGACAAGGAAACGGGAAGATTGATGCTTGATCGGGTATTGTATACATCGACACATTACCCCAATAATTATGGATTTATTCCCCGAACTTTATCGGGAGATGGTGATCCCTTGGATGTTTTAGTCATGTGTACTGAACCCATAATTCCTCTGGCGTTGGTTAATGCTTACCCTATAGGTATTATTAAGATGATAGATTCCAATGAGGTTGATGAGAAAGTCATTGCTATTACTGCTGATGATCCATCTTTAAACACATATACCGATATTTCAGAATTACCATCACACATGTTTGAGGAAATTACCCATTTCTTTACGGTATATAAAGAATTAGAGGGGAAGAAGACGTTTATCAAAGAGGTTTCTGGAGCTAAGGAAGCGAAAAAAATAATTTCTGAGGCTATTGAACTCTATAAAGAAACATATGGGAAAGAGAAAAAATAACTATTATTATGATCCAAAATGCTATAAGATATCTTATAGCATTTTTATTTTAATCCTTTAAAAAATAACTCCAAAAAACAGAGTTTACAAATCGGTTTTAATTTGTTATAATATTCATCAGTGAGGTGTTAGAATGAAGTATAGTTTTCGCAACGATTATAGTGAAATCGGTCATCCATTGATACTGAAGACTTTGCTAGATGATGCTTATTCACAAACTATAGGGTATGGGTTTGATCAATATACTCTTGCCTTAGAAGAAAAATTTCGAGAAATCACCCAAGAAAATGTAGATTTATATCTTGTCAGTGCTGGAACCCAGACAAATATGATTCTTATTTCCAAAGCGCTGAAGAATTATGAAGCTGTTATTGCTGTTAAAACTGGACATATCAATGTTCATGAAACAGGAGCAGTTGAGGGAAGTGGCCATAAGATACTTGAAGTTGATGGGGTTGATGGTAAAATTACTCTTGAAGAAATAAAAAATGTTTTAGCTTTACATATAGATTGCCATATGGTAAAACCAAAAATGGTTTATATTTCCAATTCTACGGAACTGGGAACTGTCTATAAATTAAAAGAGCTTCAGGATATTTATAAACTTTGTAAGGATAACGATCTTTATCTCTTTATTGATGGTGCTCGTCTTGCCTGTGCTTTAGCTTCTAGTGAAGCGGATTATGGTTTAGCTGAAGTTGCTAGATATAGCGATGCTTTCTATCTTGGAGGTACTAAGAATGGTATTCCTTATGGTGAAGCATTACTCATCAAGAACGATGCTTTAAAAGAGGACTTTGCTTTTCATTTGAAGAACAAGGGAGGAATGCTTGCTAAAACATATGTTGTTTCAAAAATGTTTTTAAAGCTCCTTGAGGATGATTTATATTTGAAGAATGCTCTTCACGCTAATAAATGCGCCGATATTTTAATTCTTGGAATGGATAAACTGGGGATCAAGCATTTTCCTCACAACCATACTAATCAATTATTTATAACTTTGGACAACGAACTATTGAAAAAAATCCATCAGGAATATGATTTTGAAATTTGGACAGCGGGGAAGAAAGAGAGTGTTATTCGATTGGTAACATCTTGGGCAACTGATGAAAAAATGTGTCAGATGTTTATCGAATATTTGAAGAAAAATATGTAGTTTTTTAGGGATGAATTATGGAAAAAGGAAAATACATCAGGGAAAACAGACAATATGTAATTGAATA
>JAQUYR010000031.1:4371-13087 GCA_028691715.1 Bacilli bacterium
GCTTTTTTGATGATCGATATCGACGATTTCAAATGCTATAATGACCACTTTGGTCACCTAAAAGGGGATACTTGTCTGATAAAGATTGCCAATATCATAAAAATATCATGTGAGAATACCAATTTCTTTTGCTCTCGTTTTGGTGGGGAGGAGTTTGTCATCATCGGTCTTGATAAGACAAAAGAAGAATTGGTGGAACTGACAAAACTTATCTTTAAACGAGTGGATGCAGCAGCAATTGTCAATCCAACTAATTCATCTTATCCATGGGTTACTATTAGTGCTGGTGGAGTGGTTAGAAAAATGTCTGAATATGAGAGCTATCAGGAAATGATAAATATTGCTGATGGCGCTTTATATAGTATTAAAAAAGAGAAAAAGAATGACTATAAAATAGTGGATTGATTTCTATTAATTTGAGCAATGTTTAATCGTTGCTTTTTTTATTGCCTAAAATGAAAAACATGCGCACGTTTTCATGAAAAAGGAAACTGTTTTCATGAAACATTTATGAAAATGTGTGTTATAATACTATCGTAACAGGGAGGTGAATAGATATGTTAAACACATTAGCATTAATATTAGCAGTATTAGCATTATTATTCTTTAGTTTTAGAGTAATTGCATTATTACTTAAATACCATAATGACTATTTTAGTTATTGTCGTAACGAAGAGAAAAAGGCTTGTAATTATGAAGATTACAAATATTGCGATAGTTTGAAAATATAATTTTCGCAATAACCCTTTTAAAGATAACAATCGTATAGATTGAAAAAATATATATGTGTTTTATAGCAAAAGATAGATTATTGCTATAAAGACGTGCTCCAAAAAGCCTAGCTTTAGTGGAGCTTTTTTAATTGCATTTTAGAATGAAAAAAGGTATAATAAAATAAGCGTAATTGATAGGGGAGGATTGTAATGGAAAAAAACAGATATAAATATGTGATTTTTGATTTAGATGGGACACTGCTTAATACCATCGAAGATATTACTGATGCCCTTAATATCGCTTTTTTAAAAAATGGGTTCAAGCCATATACCATTCAAGATGTGAAATATTTTGTTGGAAGCGGTGTTGATACTCTCGTCAAGAGATCTCTAGATAAGAGAAGTATTTCTTCAAAATATTATGAGAGTGTAAAAAATATTTATTTGGATGAATATATGAAGTGCCAAAGAAATAAGACCCGACCATATGAAGGAATAATAGATCTTTTAGAGATTCTTAAACGAGAAGGTATAAGAATGGCTGTGGTTTCTAATAAACCACAGATAGATACAGCAAAAGTTGTTTATCATTTCTTTGGAAAAGGTATTTTTGATGTAATCATCGGGGCCAAAGAGGGAATGCCACTAAAGCCCAATCCTGAGGTTATCTATGAAGTGATGGCGATTTTAGGCGCGGATAATCACAATACCTTGTATGTTGGTGATAGTGATATCGATATGAAGACAGCTTTGAATGCTAATTTAAGAAGTGCTGGCTGTACCTGGGGATTTCGTACGATGATGGAGCTTGTTGAAAACAAGGCATCATACATCGTCAATAGTCCTCTGGAGATTTTAAAAATAATGGATTTATAGATATATTTACTAAAGGAGCAAATATCGTGAATGGAGTATTATTGGTTAACAAAGAACAGGGCTTGACATCACAAGATGTTGTTTCTAGAGTAAAAAGAATTTTGAATATCAAAAAAGCTGGTCATGCGGGTACTCTTGACCCACTGGCAACTGGAGTTGTAGTTGTCCTTTTAGGAGAAGCAACAAAGATATCTAATTATTTGCTTGAGGAGAGTAAGGAGTATCAGGCTGAAGTCGTCATTGGGGTTGCTACTGACACTGAAGATGCCACTGGGACCATTCTGGCAACAAAAAATGTGAATACTGTTGATTCTGTAGATGTGGATAGGATTATTCAGGGGTTAATAGGTAAGCAATTACAGATACCGCCGATGTATTCAGCAATTAAACTGGAAGGTAAAAAACTCTATGAACTTGCTCGGAAGGGAATTACTATAAAAAGAGAACCAAGGGAGATAGAGGTATTTGATATTAAAAGAACAAACGATATCGAGGTTGTTGATGGAAAGGGCAAATTTTCATTTGTGACGAGAGTGTCCAAAGGGACCTATATTCGTACATTATGTACGGAAATCGGGAACAGACTGGAATATCCCGCTCATATGAGCAAATTAGAGCGGATTTCATCGGGAAATTTTCATATTTCTTCTTCATATACATTAAAAGAAATCAGTGATGGAAAATATAAAATCCTTAGCGCTTTAGATGCTTTAAAGGGAAGAATGATTGTTGAAATAGATGATAATGAGTATTCCCGGGTTAAAAATGGTATGATTTTAGGCAACAAAGAGAAGTATCAGAACAATGGTTTAATCATTTTATCATATCATGGTGAATTGGTAGGAATATATAAAAAAACGGAAGAGCATTATAAGGCTGAAAGAGTATGGAATTAATTGAGTTTCACCAAAATGAAAAATTTAATATAGGGAAAATTGTCCTCGCTTTAGGGATTTTTGATGGCTTACATCTTGCTCACCAATTGATCATTCAAAAAGCAGTTGCTGAGGCACAGAGGTTAAAGATAAAAAGTGCTGTTATGACCTTTGATCCCCATCCTGACTATGTTTTAAAGAAACGAGAAAACAGGGGATATCTAACCCCCCTATCAGAGAAGAAGAATTTTATGGAGAAAATGGGTGTTGATTACTTAATCATCGTTCCCTTCACTACAAAAATAAGTGAGACTACCGCTGATGATTTTGAAAATGATATTCTCAATCGCTTTGATATTGTTAGCATAGTAATCGGGTATGATTACACCTATGGCTATAAAGGACAGGGAACAGCTTTAAAATTAGCTCACAAATTTAATACTATCATCGTTGATGAACAATTATTAGGTGATGAGCGATATGCATCGGATATTATCAGAAAAAATTTGCTCGAAGGTAATCTTCAAAAAGTTACTGAAATGCTGGGAAGATATTATAATATCAGTGGTAAGGTCGCAAGAGGTAATCAAATAGGGCGAAAAATTGGTTTTAGGACAGCCAACATAATTCTAGGTGAAGAATATCAAACATTAAAGATTGGTGTTTATGGGGTAATTGTCACTATTGATGATAAAAAATATTTAGGAGTTTGCAATATTGGTCATAATCCTTCGGTAAAATATCTTGATGAACCCCGTCTTGAAGTTCATGTTCTCGATTTTGTTGGTGATTTATATTCCAAATATATTTCTGTTGATTTTGTGATGTTCATTCGCGATGAAAAGAAATTTGCGACTATTGATGAATTAGTCGCCAGAATAAAGGTTGATGTTGATTTAGTCAATCAAAAAATGAGGAGTTTAATATGAGGATTGCTGTTGTTGGCGCGATGATGGAAGAAGTTGAATATCTGTTACAAGACATTTCCTGCTCAAAAGAGGTAGTAAAAAACGGTTATACTTTCTGGCAAGGTAGTTATGCAGGCCATGAAATAATTTTAACTGTATCAGGAATCGGAAAAGTAGCGGCTGCTGTTTTATCAACCACCCTTATCAACAATTTTTCACCACTTGATCTGGTGATCAATATCGGAATAAGTGGAGGGGTTGCCGGGAAGATAACAATTGGTGATGTTGTCACTTTTAACAAGTACGCCTATTATGATGCTGATGTGACTTGCTTTCCCTCATATGTATATGGCCAGATTCCTGGTTGTCCAGAAAAATTTCTCGGTGATGAGAAGTTTTTAGCCCTATGTATGATTAATAATGCCAAAGCAGGAATGGTTCTAACTGGTGATATGTTCTTCACAAAGAAAGAATTAATTAGTGATAAAATAAATAAATATTTCAAGGATGATAATGTCATATCTTTGGATATGGAGTCAACGGCCTTTGCCCAAAGTTTTTGGTATTTGAAAGTACCTTTTGCTAGTATCCGGGTTATTTCGGATATAATCGGTAGTGAGGTAAGCCAATATGAAGAAAATGTTGAAAGATGTTCAAAAATAGGAAATGTCTTTTTGTTAGAGATTTTAAAAAAGATATAGAAAATGATTTACTTATCACTAAAAATGTGGTAAGATATATAAGTCCTAGTACTCTGACTGACGATTCTCCAACGTTTATCTGGGTTCTTGGCGTAATAATAATATAGGAGGACAAAATTATGTCATGTATTTCAAAAGAAAGAAAAGCAGAATTAATTGCAAAATTTGGTAAGAAAGAGGGAGATTCAGGATCTACTGAGGTTCAAATCGCCATTCTTACTGAAGAGATTAATCGTTTGAATGATCATTTAAAGGAGCATTTTCATGATTTCCATTCAGGTAGAGGACTACTAAAAAAAGTAGGTCATCGTCGTAATTTACTGAATTATTTAAAGAAAAAAGATATTGCTAGTTATCGTGAACTGATAAAAGAATTAAATTTAAGAAAATAAGATTAGATAAAAGGGGTATTAGAATACCAAGGGTTAAATACCAGCGGTGCTTTTACCCTTTTTAATCATTAAAAGGAGAATATATAAATGAGTGAAAAAAGAGTGTTTGAGTACGCCCAGGGAGAGCGAAAATTTGTAATTGAAGTTGGAGAATTGGCCAAACAAGCAAATGGTGCCGTACTAGTAAGGTTTAATGACACTGCTGTTTTATCAGCAGCGGTATTTAGCAATAAAAAAGGAACAGGGGATTTCTTTCCATTAACGGTTTTATATCAAGAAAAATTATATGCAGCAGGTAAAATTCCTGGTGGCTTTTTAAAGAGAGAGGGACGTCCAACAGAACTTGAAACCTTGACTTCAAGATTAATTGACCGTCCAATCAGACCATTGTTTGCTGAGGGTTTCAGGAATGAGGTTCAGGTTATCAATACAGTTTTAAGCGCTAATCCCGATTATTCCAGTCAAATGGCAGCAATGCTTGGTTCATCGCTGGCTTTAACTATTTCCGATATTCCTTTCAATGGCCCAATTGCTGGAGTTGTTGTTGGTAGAGTTAATAAAGAATTAATTATCAACCCAACAGTTGAACAATTGGATAAATCAGATATCAATTTGATAGTTGCTGGTAATAAAGATGCTATCAACATGGTTGAAGCTGGAGCTAAAGAGGTTTCTGAAGAGGATATGCTAGAGGCATTGATGTTTGGTCATGAAGAGATTAAAAGACTGGTTGCTTTCCAAAAGGCTATTCAAGCCGAGATTGGTAAAGCAAAGGTTGAAGTGGAACTTCATGCTGTTCCTAGTGATATTGATAAGTTGGTCAGAGATATGGCTGAAGCTGATCTATTAAAAGCTGTTGTCATTGAAGAAAAGCTGGAAAGATACGCCAAAATCGATGAGATAAATGAAAAAGTTGTTGAAGAATTGACAGATAAATGGAAAAGCGATGAGGATTTCGAAGAAAAGATTGGTTATGTTAAAGAGACCTTGGAATATATCGTTGCTATGGAAGTTAGAAGATTAATCACCGAAGATAAGGTAAGACCTGATGGTCGTAAAGTTGATGAGATTCGACCATTATCATCAAGAGTTGATATTCTTGAAAGAACTCATGGTTCAGCTTTATTCACCCGTGGTCAAACCCAGGCTTTAAGTGTTGTAACACTTGGTGCCTTAGGTGAATTCCAAATCATCGATGGTTTAGGTGTTGAAGAGACAAAAAGATTTATGCTTCACTACAATTTCCCAGCATATAGTGTTGGTGAAGTTGGACGTTATGGTTCACCAGGACGCCGCGAAGTTGGTCATGGTGCCCTAGGAGAGAGAGCTCTTTTACAGGTAATTCCTAGCGAAGAAGAATTTCCATATACAATCAGAGTAGTAAGTGAAATCTTGGAATCAAATGGTTCATCAAGTCAAGCTTCCATCTGTGCAGGTACGCTAGCCTTAATGGCTGCTGGTGTTCCTATTAAAGCTCCAGTTGCGGGAATAGCTATGGGATTGATATCTAATGGCGAGAAGTATACAGTTCTTACCGATATCCAGGGTATGGAAGATCACTATGGCGATATGGATTTTAAAGTAGCTGGTACTAAAAATGGTATTACTGCTTTACAAATGGATATAAAAATTGAAGGAATAAATAAGAAAATTCTTAAAGAAGCTTTAGCTCAAGCAAAAGTTGGTCGAATGACTATTCTTGGTCATATGTTGGCTACAATTCCAACATATCGCGATGAATTAAGCCCTTTTGCTCCAAAAGTTATGACCTTTAGAATCGACCCTGATAAGATTAGGGATGTAATCGGTTCTGGTGGAAAAGTTATCACTGAAATAATCAACAATTGTAACAATGTTAAAATCGACATTGAACAAGATGGCCGTGTTTTCATCATGCACACTGAAAAGGAATGGATTGAAAAAGCCGCTCAGATTATCAAGGATTTAACAAGATCAGCTGAAGTTGGTAAATTCTACACTGGTAAAGTAGTCAGAATTGAAAAGTTTGGAGCCTTTGTTGAACTATGGAAGGGCTGTGAAGGATTACTTCATATCTCTAAGATTTCTAAAGAAAAGATTGCTAAGGTTGAAGATGTTCTTCAGATAGGTGATGAGATCATTGTTTGTGTCATCGGTATTGATGAAAAGGGCCGAGTTGACCTTTCAACAAAAGATGCTCTCGATAAACCAAAGGATAACGATCGCCCTCGTGGTGATTCAAAACCACGGGATAACAACCATTCTCGCGATGGCAAGCCTCGTGAGAGAAGACCTTTTAAGAAAAAAGAAGAATAATATCATTAGATGTTGCCCATAAGGCAACATCTTTTTTTACAACAACAGCCTTTACTTATAAAAAAAATTATGATATACTTACCTAGTATTCGGGTAATCGAGCGGCTATAGCCGTTAGGAAAGTCCTTGCTAGCACTGGCTGTGATGCCAGTAGTGTTTATGCTTAACTAAAAAATAAGTTAAGGCACCAGCGATGGTGACGGCGAAGTTGACCCTCAAATGGCAACACTTCATAAAGTGCCACAGTGACGAAGATTTTGGAAACAAATGAGATGGAACGGGTAAACCCCTTAAGCTAGAAACCCAAATTTTGGTAGGGGAACTTTCAATGAGGAAAAGAACTCAGCGATGGCAAAGTTATACTTTGAGATAAATGATTACCTAGAGATGAATAATCTCTAACAGAACAAGGCTTATAGAATACAATCTTTAAAAATCCGCAAGGATTTTTTCTTATATTGATTAAAGGTGAGGTATAGAAATGAATGATGAGAATACAGTTAGTAAAACAGAAAATGTCTTAAGAAATAAAAATTACTTATTGCTTTTTATCGGGACATTGGTCTCAAACATCGGAGCAACCTTTTATAGCTTTGCTATTAGTCTATATATCCTCTCTGTAACCAATAATAATGCTTCAATTCAGGGATTCTACCTGGGAATTTGTGGAGTTATTTTCTTGATCTTTACTCCCATTGGAGGGATAATTGCCGATCGTAAAAATAAAGCAAAGATAGTTTATGGAACTGACTACATCAGGGGAATCCTGATAATAGCCTCAGCCGTCGCTATATATTTCTTGACCAAAAGGGAAAGCACCACGGGAATCATTATTATCATCTTCGCCATGGGAATTCTGCTAAACTTCATTTCAGCAATTTTCAATCCCGCTTCTGGTAGTTTGGTCCGCTTTTTGGTCAAGGAAGATCAATTTCTTCAGGCCAATGCCTATTTCAATAGTTTAAACAGTTTTCAGGCTATCATCGGAATGATTTTAGCAGGAATTATGTATTCAATATTTAAGGATAATATTCATTTACTGTTCATCATTGTTGGTATTTGTTATATCCTTTCAGGATTTTCGGAGATGTTTATTCGTTATAATTATGTAAAAGGTGAAGGAGAACTGACAATTAAATCTGCTCTTCAGGATTTTGTTATTGGCCTAAAATATTTAAAGACTAAAAAAGCCATTCTTTCATTAATTATTGGCGCATTATTTTTAAATTTCTTTGTGACTCCATATTTTAATAGCTCTTCATATTTTGTCAGAGTTTATTTAACGGGTAATGATTATCTGTTTTCTTCATTTGTGACTCCTGAAATATGGGCTTCTATCTTGGGAGCAATTTTATCAATTGGTTCTTTGATAATGGGAATAATTTTAGGCAATCGTCAAAAGCCAATGAAGTATGGGAAAACTGTCAGAAATTGGTTGGTAGTCTTCTCTATAATCTATTTAGGAATGGTAGCCGCCTTTTATGCCTTTGCTCAACAAAATGAATTGACTATTTACTTGATTATCGCCAGTGTTTGTATGTTTATCATCGGATTATGTCTGGTAAATATCAATGTTCCTATTGGTACTGTTATCTATCGCGACATTGAAAAGGAACAACTAGCGAAAGTCAACAGCCTGATCAGTGTTGGAGCGATGGGATTAACTCCAATTGCTGCTTCCTTAGGAGGAATAGTGATTACTAAGGCGGGATTAGGTGTTCTATACATCTTTTGTGGCATCGGTTTTTTGATCACCACTATATTTATCAGTTTGAATAAGAAAACTTTACAATTATAAAGGAGGAATCACCAATGTTTGATAAGTGTGAATATATCATCAGTGCTGTTAGTAAAAAACAGTATCCCAATAATAATCACCTTCCAGAATTCGTCTTTTTGGGAAGATCAAATGTTGGGAAAAGTAGCTTTATCAACGCTATTACCAAAAGAAAGATG
>JAQUYR010000134.1 GCA_028691715.1 Bacilli bacterium
TTGGTTATCCGATGGGAACTAATGTTGAAGGTAAAATCTACCATGCGCTACATAAATTAGGGTTTGATGATATTACGGATACTAACTTCGCTGCTGACTTAACTATTTTAGAAGAAGGTACTGAGTTTATTGGTAGAGTTACTAAGTTCTTAAAGGGTGAAAAAACTGTATTACCAATGTTTACATCTTGTTCACCTGGTTGGATCAACTATTTAGAAACTTATTATCCTGAATATATTCCTAATCTTTCAAGTTGCAAATCACCGCAACAAATGCAAGGTGCTGTAATTAAGCATTACTATGCTAATAAAATTAATGTTCCAAAAGAAAAGATTAGAGTTGTTTCAATTATGCCTTGTATTGCTAAAAAAACAGAAGCTCTTCGTCCTGAAATGGAAACAGATGGTGTTAGAGATGTTGATTATGTTTTAACGGCTAGAGAATTTGCTCGCTTAGTTAAACGTAAACAAATTGACTTTAATGCTTTAAGTAATTTTGTTCCAGAAAGCCCTCTTGCTCAATATACTGGTGCTGGTGTAATTTTTGGAGCTACTGGTGGAGTAATGGAAGCGGCACTAAGAACTGTTAAAGAAGTTCTAGAAGAAAAAGATATGGGTAAAGTTGATATCACTTCAGTTCGTGGTATGAAAGATATCAAAGAAGCTAAAATATCAATTCAATTAAAAGATGCTAAAGAACCTCTAGAAGTACTTGTGGCTGTAGTTCATGGTGCTGTTCATATTCCTGAAATGATGGAAAAGATTGCTAAAGGAAATAAGCAATATGCTTTTGTTGAATTTATGGGTTGTACAGGTGGGTGCATCAATGGTGGTGGTCAACCAGTAGTATCAGCTGAAGTTCAAGATAAAGTAGATGTTAGAGCAGAACGTGCTAAAGCCTTATACAATTTAGACAAACGAGCTCAAATTAGAAAATCACATGAGAACGAAGCAGTTCAAGCATTATATAAAGAATTCCTTGGAGAACCAGGAAGTCATACATCGCATAAATTGCTTCATACACATTATAAAAAACAAGAAAAATTTACTAAAGTTTAGAAAAGTTTTAAGGTTCTAAGGATTCCCTTAGAATCTTTTTTTTGTAAAGACTTAAAAAACCATATCGATTTGCTCATGAAAGTATGATATAATTGTACTTAGGTGAGCAAATATAATATTAGAATAGATAGGTAGGGATATTATATGAAAAAGATTTTAGTTGTATTAATAGTATTATTGTTATTACCTTCGTTATCTTCGTGTGATAAAACCGAAGATATAGGGCAAGAAGATATAGGAACTTTTTATAATTTAAGAGAAGCATACGAAGAAGGCTTGTTGACTGTTGAAAATGTTCAAAGTATAGCTGATTACTACCATGGAACTCTTAAATATTCAAGAAGTTTAAATTTGAAAATTAAACAAAAAATTGAAGAAACAAGAGCATATATTTTAAGAAGAGAAACCAGTAGTGATGGAACTATAATATACCCAGAAGCCAAAGCAAGAGATGTAACGGTTTTAAAATATTTTGGTGAATATAATGGTAGTTTTGCAGTAATGATAAAAGATGTTTATTATGATTATTATCTTGATAATTATTATTCAAGACCTGATATAGTTGGAGGTATAGAATTTGACTATTATGATAGAAACTCTATTTTAATTTGGGTTGATGAAGAACCAAACTTTTCGGCTGAGCAATATAGATTGGGCTTACCACTTGAGGATGAAGAAAGACAAGTAATTCTTCAATTGTATCGTAATTGGGCAGAAAATGAATTTGGTGAAAACTATTCCTTTAAAGAACAGGATACCTTTATATATTATGGTCAACACAATGGTTTCCATGTTCTAAAATTCACTGGTTGGTATTTTTCGCTTTTTGCAGAAGAAATTGATAACTTATGTTTTTATCGTCCTGGAGTTGGAGATATTTATGTTGTTAATGAATCTATGGGGAACACATTGAAAGAAGCGTATGAAGCAGGATATTTATCTAGAAGCCAATTGAAAGAAATTCACAATATACATATGAACATTGATTATTGTTAGTGGGGAAGAGGCTAGTTGAAAAATCAAAAAAATGAGAAAAGGTAAAAAATGAAAAATGTAATATTCGTAATGTTAATTATATTTATTCTTACATCTTGTGTTAAAGAAATGCCATACAATGCCAAGATTTATGATGATGCTGGCGAATGGATGTATGAAGAATTCTTAGTGGGCAATTTAACCAGAGGAGTTTTTTATGATGAGGAATATCTAGATGATGATTCATATCCTACACATGTAACTCATTTGATTAATAACAAAGAGGAGTTTGATTCTATTTTTACTGAATTTCCAGCAGAAATAGATTTTGATAAAAGCATATTGGCTATTTATATTTTTACATGTAATTATGTAAGACCATATGAACTAAAAAATGTTTTTATAGATAATCAAACAATAAAGATAGAAATTGAAATAGATATGCCACAAGATTTTACTGGAAGTGCTGTACCATCCTGGCAAAGATGTATAGTTGTTGAAATGGATAAACTTGATGTAACTACAGTAGAGTTTATAGAAAAATAGTTTAATAATTTTAAAAAAAAGAAAGGCCTCTAAATTTATATTTAGAGGCT
The DNA here is from genome assembly GCA_028691715.1 of Bacilli bacterium. Taxonomy (GTDB): domain Bacteria; phylum Bacillota_I; class Bacilli_A; order ML615J-28; family CAG-698; genus JAAYBG01. Next base: position 2,630 of record JAQUYR010000134.1, read on the forward strand.
TTAATCTAATAATTTAATATAATTTTTTGAATAATCAATTAAACCTAAATCTTTTAAAATAATCAATTCTCTTGATAAAGAAGGTCTTGGGATGTTTAAAAATAAAGCTAGTTGTTCTTTTGATTTTATTTTGATTATTTTAGATTTAGTTCTTTTACTAGTTTCTGATAAAAAGAATAAGACTTTATCTTTAATGCTTT
>JAQUYR010000135.1 GCA_028691715.1 Bacilli bacterium
TGAGATGGCAACATCCAGAGCATGGTGTCTTAACACCAGCGAAGTTTATTCATATCATTGAACAATCTGGTGATATCAATTGGGTAGGTAATTGGGGTATTGAATGCTTGATTAAGGAATATCTAACTTTAAAAAAGATGTTTCCTGATCGCATCTTTCAATTATCGATGAATCTTAGTCCTAAACAATTAACAAATGAAAATCTAATCATGAATTTCCAAAACTTGATCAAGAAATACCGAATGTTAGCAAGGAATTTAACTTTAGAGATAATTGAATTTGCTATCTTTGAAAAGCATGATGTTGTTAAGAACAATTTGATGAAATTAAAGGAATTGGGATTTCAAATCGCTGTCGATGGTTTTGCCATGGACCGGGTTATTCTAGAAAAAGTAGAGACACTTCCAATCGATATTATTAAATTGGATAAGGATTTCCTTGAAGAAGATGAGAGTTCTTTCCTAAAAGCTAGATATGCTGAAATGCTGATTGAATTTGCTGAAAAGAATAATAAAAAAATTATTTGTGAAGGTATTGAAAATATTGAAATGCTGGAAAGAGCAAAAAATTATAATATCGATTTAGTCCAAGGATACTATTTATCAAAGCCAATTTCAGAAGAAGATCTATTGATATATCTAAAAGATAAGAATAATGTCTTAAATAAACTTGATCCAGAATTAGCAAAACAAGAGATTGTTGAAGAAGAAGAGCCTTTCAATGCTCCAGTGATGGAAGATGAAGAAGTTACTTCTCTAGAAAAAAGCGAAGAAGATGCTTTAAAAGAGGAAGAAATATCTAAAATTGCACCATCAAATCCGAAAAAAACAGCAAAAAATGGTCCGAAAAATGAATCCAAATCTTCGTCAGAGTCAGATAAGGATAATTAATTTTCAAAAAAATAAAATATTTTTTATAAAACACTTGACAAGATATTTAAGTAATGTTATAATACACGTACAAGATGAAAGTATTCATCAATTCATTAAAATGTAAAAGGCAAAACCGCTCGAAAGACGGCGACGCAAAGCTAAAGGGCCTAATTAAAAACGGTAGCCAGTTGTCATTCTAGTATTGACGGCTGGCTTTTTATTTTGTATATAATTAAAAAATGTAAAAGGCAAAACCGTCGAAAGGCGGCGACGCAAAGCTAAAGGGCCTAATTAAAAACGGTAGCCAGTTGTCATTCTAGTATTGACGGCTGGCTTTTATTTTTGCCAGTTGAAAGAAAAATGTAAAAGGCAAAACCGCTCGAAAGACGGCGACGCAAAGCTAAAGGGCCTAATCAAAAAATGGTAGCCAGTTGTCATTCTATTTAAGGGAGTATGACAATTGGCTTTTTGTTTTGAAGGTGGTGGAATATGGTTTGGTTTCATAGGTTTATAACAAAAAAAGTTATTTTCAGAATTGGAATGATTATATTCGGTATTGCTTCTGCTTTAATAGCAATAATAACCTATTATGGTCAAAATGCTGGTAACTTCGTAATGGAAATCGAAGAAGATGCCTACCGCCGCGGAATCGTGTTATCATCAAATGAAGATTTCGTATCACCAACTCCAAGATTATTGTCAGACGCTATAATCAATGTTCGTGATATAACATATGATTGGTTGGACATTGAAGGTGCTAAAGCTGCCGAGGGTAACTTTACTGATGAGAATTATAAATACATCGCTTATACCTTGTATATCCAAAATATTGGTGATGAGACTTGTGACATTGTGATGTCAATGGATATCGTGAGCCTTGAAAATGGATTAGATGGTGCTGTAAGAATCTTAATAATCGAAGATAATGAAACTGAGCGAATGTACATGAAGCCTGATACAGTAGCTGCTACATATGAGAGCATGCCAGAAGGAATTTCCTTTGTCAGTAACACTCAGGTAATGAGAGAAACAATTTCAAACTTTAAACCATATCAAGTAAAAAAGTATACAGTTCTGGTTTGGCTAGAAGGACAAGATCCTGACTGTACTGATGAGATATTAGGTGGAAAGATAAAATTGAGGTTGCTATTCTCAATCGTTGGTGCTGAATAAGAGGTGTTACAATGAAAAAAGTATTCATCTCAATATTCCTTCTACTATATTCAATATTTGCTTTTTCCCAAGCAACATTTGCCTGGATTAGCTTATCGACTAAAAATACCCTAGATGGTATGGATATGACAGCAACAACAGAAAGTGGAATGGAAGTATCACTTGATGGAGTAAATTTCTCAACAGAAATTACCGCTGATATGATAAGAAGAGAAATAGGAAATATTATTAGACTTGATGATATAACATCACTCGATGGAATAAATTTTCAAAAAGATTTAAAAGATAATAGTACAATCGCAGTTGGTAATAAAGATTATATAACTTTTACATTATGGTTTAGAACATCATTACCAACGACAAAATATTTATATTTAGTTGATAACATAAGCTCTGATTTGAATTATGAACTCGCTAAAGAACAGACTTTAGATGGCACATATGTGGTATCAAAGGGAACTGAATGGATTAATGATCGGGAATTTGATAACGGGAATGGAATTGTAGAGATAGGTACAAAAGATATATATTATGCAGCAAATGCTATAAGAATATCGTTTGTTGAAAAAGCAGTTGAAGATTCACTTCTAGGTACAGAAGATTTAAGAGAAGATTTAATCTCTAAGATTTATGACCCGAGTGAAAACGAGACTAGAGGTTATGGAAAAGAAATTGGAGCTGTATCCTATTACAAAGCAAAAAGCGGTGATGATAGTATAAGTCTTCCAACAATAATTCCTAGTACAATTTATAGTTTAACTACATTTAAGAATCCTTATGAA
>JAQUYR010000136.1 GCA_028691715.1 Bacilli bacterium
CTATAAATCGCTTTAGCCATCATTCTTAAAACAACAGTTTTTAAGAAAGCATCTTTATCCTCGATATTATCTAGGAATTTTTGTAATTCAGAGACATGATTTCCTCTAACTGAATAGCCTAGTATTCCCGCTGTTACTCGTAAATCCTGTAATTTTATAGCATCAGGTTTATCATGTACCCGGTAAATAAATGGTAAATCCATATGCGTTACAACTTCAGCAACTGTTTCATTGGCTAGAATCATAAACTCCTCAATAATTCTTTCGCTTATTCCTCTTTCTCTGACGACAATATCAATAGGTACTCCCTTTTCATCTACTATTACTTTCCCCTCAGGAACATCAAAATCAAGGGCCCCTCTCTTTCGTCTTTTATCTATTAAAATACTTGCTAGCTCTTTCATGAGCAATAGTTGTTCATAAGCAACAGAGTAATCAGGAACTTCTTTGACCCCTAAATCTAAAACCTTATTGGAATCAGCATAATTAAGCCGTTTAGTCGTCTTAATAACTCCCTCAAAGATATCGCTGGTGATGACATTTCCATCGAGACCAATCTCCATTTCACAGGCCATAACCAGTTTATCCTGATTAGGGTTTAGTGAGCATAAATCATTTGATAATCTAATAGGAAGCATTGGGATAACTCTATCGGTTAAATAGACACTAGTACCACGGTTATAGGCTTCTTTATCAATAAAGGAACCTTCGGTAACAAAATGGCTGACATCAGCAATATAAACCCCAAGAAGATAATTACCATTTTCCATTTTCTCAATCCTAACAGCATCATCTAAGTCCTTTGCATCACTTCCATCTATTGTAAAAATAGTCTTATTCCTCAAATCTCTTCTTTTTTTAATCTCTTCAGAAGTGTCATCCTCTAAATGATTAGCCAGATATAAAACATTATCTGGAAATTGCAAGTTAAAACCCTTTTGTATGGCAATTTGAGTAATATCAATACCGATATCACTTTTATTACCAACTACCTCTATAACCTTTGCTTCACAGTATTCAAGTTCATATCTGGTTATTAGGGCTCGAACAATATCGCCAACTTTGCTCTTTGCGATATCAATCAGATTAATCCTTTTATTTATTGATGAGTCCTCTAATTCCAAAACATATCTATCCTTCTTAGCTTTAACTTCACCAACAACATATTTCAAACTACGGCTTATTATCTTAACAACCCGAGCCTCACTATTAGATCCGTTTGATGATGTAGACTTAATAACAGCAAACAAGACTTCGTCCTTATCCATAGCCTTTAAAAAATCATATTTTGAAACATAGAAATCATAAGAAAAGTCATTGGATTTAATAAATCCATAATTTTGGTTTTTTATAAGGATTGTTCCCCGGTAAAGTCCCGCACTCTCTAAACTAATATATCGAGTTTTCTTCTTATTCATCAGAATCTCATCTGCTTGTAACATTTTATCCAATTCATCTTTCAAACTAGCGATATCTTTTTCATCTTTCAATGCTAAAAGACTAACAAATTCTTCAAATGTCAGAGGTTGATATTTCTTATTATTAATGATTTCTAGTATTTTTTCTTTCATCTCTATACTCCTACTTATGAAAAAAAGGCCTTATAACAGGCCCATAATTTCATATCATTAAAATCTCTCAACAAAGAATGAAGCAAGAATAGCTAAAACAAAGAAAACTATTGATAGTCCAGTAACTGTATAGTTTATCCAAACTTCAATTCCTCTTTCTTTTTTATTAGCAAACAATTCTGATTTTTCACCAGAAAAAGCTGTTGATGCATCTTCTTTAGATTTCTGTAAAACGATAATAGCAATTAATAAGCATGATACAATTAGCAATAAAATATCTACAGCTGTCATAAATCCTCCTATTTATATAAATGCCCATTGGCATTAAAAGGTCAATTACCTTAGTCGTACAAACTAACATTAGTATTATACCATAATTATTGAGTAATAGCAAACATTTTTTAAATAAAATAGTTCAGATAAATAATCCCAGAAACTAAGACCATTAAACTCATGATATAGGCTGGTAGAGTGATAATATATGGATCTGAAGAAATGTGATTGTGAAAATCGCGAAATGAATCGGGATTATTATATTTCTCTAGTTTTGGATTAATCATTTTTCTGATTTTATAAATGGTATAGATGACGAATTCTATAATCTGAGCATTTGATAAAGAAACTGTGAATGTCATTATTAAAGAAACGACACCACTTATTAATAAAACATCACCAACTAATCTTTCCGGGTCATGTTTAAAAACCGCTAGCATTAAATATAGGAGTATTATTAATAAACAAATGGCAAAAAACGGAATAATATACGGAGCTACCTTTTTCCATTTATATCTGCTCATAGTCCACCTCACTTGGTGATTATAACAAAAAAATCTTTTTTTTGCAATAAAAAAACAGGATTTATCATTTCAAATCCTGCTTTTATTTTTTATTTAATCAAAGCCTGGTCAATAACATCATCAATGACCATTACTGAAACAATTTTTAAATCTTTTCTAACGCTTTCAGGAATTTCATCAATGTCGCGCATGTTTTCCTGAGGAATCAATATTTTATCCAAACCACTTCTATGAGCAGCAATTGCCTTTTCTCTTAATCCTCCAATTGGAAGAACCCTTCCCCTTAAAGTGATTTCACCAGTCATACCTATTTTATGATCGACTAAACGATGAGAGAATGCTGAGATTATAGCAGTAGCAATTGTAACTCCGGCTGATGGGCCATCTTTTGGAACTGCACCTTCAGGAACATGGATATGAATATCATTTTCATCAAATAGAGTATAATTAAT
>JAQUYR010000137.1 GCA_028691715.1 Bacilli bacterium
TTTAATTTTACTATCAAATATGTTATAATGAAATATATGTCATATATGACTATCAAGGAGAAATTAATGGGATTTTTAAATATATTTAAGAATAAACAAAAAAAGCAAGAGGCTGAAAAATATCGAATAGGAATGGAGAAAACTCGTCAAGGAGTTTTTTCGAAATTGAAAAAATTGTTTTCCAATTACAACGAGATAACTGAGGAGCTATTCGATGAATTAGAGGAAATCTTTGTAATGGCTGATATCGGTGTTGATACTGTCGTTAAGTTTATTGATGAGCTTAAAGATGATGAAAGGGTTAAAAAACTGGGCAGTGCTAAAGAACTGCAACCGATTATCATTGATAAGATGTTTGATATTTATTTAAAAGGAGAAGTGGTTAATTCTAATCTTCGTTATAATAAGGATGGGTTATCGGTTTACCTGTTTGTTGGAGTAAATGGTGTTGGTAAGACAACAACTATTGCGAAGATAGCTAATAAATTAAAACTCGAGGGTAAAAAAGTATTAATTGCAGCTGGCGATACATTTAGAGCTGGTGCGATTGAGCAACTACAGGTTTGGGGACAAAGAGCTGGGTGCCCAGTTGTAACAAAACCTGAAGGTAGTGATCCTTCTAGTGTTATCTTTGATGCCATAAGTATTGCTAAACAGGAGAAATACGATGTTTTACTATGCGATACTGCTGGACGCTTGCAGACAAAGATCAATTTGATGAAGGAATTGGAGAAGATTAAAAAAGTTATTTCTAGGGAAGTTCCCGAAGCTCCTCAGGACACATTACTCGTTATTGATGCTACAACTGGGCAAAATGGCTTGGTTCAAGCAGAGGCTTTTATTGAAGCTACTGAAGTAAGTGGTGTTGTCCTGACGAAATTAGATGGAACAGCAAAGGGAGGAATAGTTTTAGCAATCAGGGATAAATACAACATTCCGATTAAGTTTGTCTGTTTAGGGGAAAAAATAGGTGATATTGAATATTTTGATTTAGAGAAATATGTATATGGATTATTTGCTGAAATGATTGATGAGGAATAGTTATGGACATTTTGGAGAAAAAACAACATTATATAATATTGTTTGATTTTTATGGTGATTTACTGACGGAAAAACAGCGCCAGTATTTTAAGGATTACTACTTTGAAGATGCCTCTTTAGCAGAAATTGCTAATACTTATGGCATCAGTCGTAATGCTATCTTTGATCAATTAAACAAGACTTATACCATTTTAGAAGACTATGAGAATAAATTGGGTTTATATAAAAAATATCGTGAGAGAAACGATTTATATGAAAATTATGAAACCAAAAATAATAAAGAGATGAATGAATTAATAAATAAACTAAGAAATATAGAATAGGTGAGATATATGCCCTTTGAAAATTTATCAGAGAGAATTCAAATGTCGCTTAGGCGGGTTACTGGCCGAGGGAAATTAAACGAAAATGATATTGATGAGATGATGAAAGAGGTTCGCCTCTCGCTTCTTGAAGCTGATGTAAATTATAAAGTAGTAAAAAAATTCACGGCTGATGTCAAAGAAAAAGCAATGGGTGAAAAGATAATGAAGTCTTTAACCCCTGGTGATCAAGTTGTTAAAGTAGTCCATGATGAGTTGAAGGCTTTAATGGGTGAAGAGGCTTCCTTGGTCAAATACAGATCAAGTGGTCCCTCGGTATTTATGCTTGTTGGATTACAAGGAGCAGGAAAAACAACCCATTGTGGTAAATTAGCCAAGTACCTTCGTCAAAAGGATAATAAAAAGCCATTATTAGTAGCCGCTGATATTTATCGTCCTGCTGCCATTAATCAATTGGTTACTATTGGAAAGCAACTAGGAATTAAAGTATATGAAAGAGGAACAGATGCTAAAGTTATTGACATTGTTAAGGGTGGATTGGATTATGCTAGGAACAATGGCTATGATTTAGTCATTATCGATACTGCTGGTCGTCTTCACATCGATGATACATTGATGGAGGAGCTAAAATTAATCGAAAACACTGTTTCTCCAGATGAAGTTATTTTAACAATTGATGCTATGATGGGGCAAGATGCCATTAATGTTATCACCACTTTTAATGAAAAGCTTCAATTGAGTGGCTGTATATTGACAAAACTGGATGGAGATACTCGTGGTGGAGCAGCATTATCGATAAGGTATTTAACAAATGTCCCTATAAAATTTATTGGTTTAGGTGAAAAACTAGATCAATTAGAAGTTTTCCATCCTGAAAGAATGGCAGGACGAATTCTTGGTATGGGGGATGTTGTTTCCTTAATCGAAAAAGCAACGGATTCTGTGAATGAAGAAGATGCTTTAAAGATGGCTGAGAAAATGCAAAAAGGCGTTTTTGATTATAACGATTTCATTAAGCAGATTAAGTGGATTAAGAAAATAGGTTCTCTAAAGGGAATTTTAGGTATGCTTCCTGGAGTTGGCAAACAGATAAAAAACATGGAAATAGATGACAAACAACTAATATATATCGAGGCGATTGTTAGTTCAATGACGATTGAAGAAAGAAAAAATCCCGAATTATTGACTCGTAGTTCTTCAAGACGTGAAAGAGTAGCCAATGGTTCAGGAAGACCATATCCCGAGGTGAATGCTTTAACCAAGAGATTTGAAGATATGAAAAAGCAGATGCAAATGTTCACCAATATGAGTGAAGAACAGGCATCAAACCAAGTAAAAAGAGGGCAATTTCCTCAGCCAACATTAAAACCAAAGAAGGGAAAAGGAA
>JAQUYR010000138.1 GCA_028691715.1 Bacilli bacterium
ATACTGAGATTAAATTTGAATTAATTTAGAAGAATATATTTAAGGAGGAAAATACATATTTGAAAAGTCCTATAAAATGGATGGGAGGTAAAAGTAAATCAGTGAAAACTATTTTACCCCTTATCCCTAAACATGAATGTTATGTTGAACCATTCTTTGGAGGAGGATGGATATATTTTGCCAAAGAACCTTCAAAAGTAGAAGCAGTTAATGATGTAAATGGTGAACTTATAAATTTTTTTGAAGTATTAAGAACTAAGAAAGATGAATTTATATCACAATTTGAATTTGCTTTAAAAAGCAGAGAGTTGTATCTTCATTTCAGACAGAATATGGATCTTGATAAATTAACCGATGTAGAACGTGCTTTTAGATTTTATTACATAATTCAAAATGCTTTTGGTGGAATGTATAGGATGAATAAAAAAGGACAATGTAATGCGGCATTTGTTTCAAGTCCAAGAAAAGAAGCACAAGGTAGTTTTTGGGATTTAGAAAAAATTAATATGGCACATGAAAGACTAAAAGAAACTATAATTGAAAACAGAGACTATAAAGACCTGATAAAAATTTATGACAAAGAAAATACATTTTTCTTTTTTGATCCACCATATGATACTGATTTAAAATACAATGGTATAACTATATTTGATTACGATGAATTGCTAAATACCTGTAAAAACTTAAAGGGTAAGTTTTTATTAACTCTTAATGGAGAAATGAGAGATAAATTTAATGAGTTTAATATTGTAGAACATAAAGTAGCACATACAATTAATGGTTGGCAAGGTGAAGATAATAATAGAAGTGAAATTATTGTACTAAATTATTAAAAGTGTAAAATAAATATATTGACAAACTACAACAAAAGTTATATACTTAAATTGCAACCAAATTTCAAAAAATGCCTTTTCAAGAATCCCATTATATCGGCGTTCTTGAAGCGGAAAATCAACACCAAATCTGTGATTTGTAGGAATATTAAGAGAAAGGAGAAAATATGTACTTAAAAATAAGTAAATGGTTAGAAATTATCGCATTTAAAGCAAGACAAAAGTCATTGTATTTTGAATTAAAACACTACATAAAAAGCAATCAATCATATTTTAGAAAGGTTAGGTATTGGGAGAGGGGTATGGGTAAAACATATTCTCTTGTTAAATTAGCGCATAAATTTAAATATCCAATTGCGGTAGCCAATGAAAGAATGGCAATGTATATAAAAGATAAATGCAGAGAGTTGAAAATAAAAGATATAGATGTTATTGTTTGTAATAATTCCACCAGAGGTAAGAAATATAAAAAGATCCTTTTTGAAGAAGGTATAAATATTGATTATATCAATGAAATTTTAGCTCCAATGTGCGAATGTTTAATTGGATATATTAATCCTGATACATATAGTAATAAATCAAAATTTAAACAAGAATATGAGTGTAAATGGATTGGATAAACTAAAAATTAATAAGAATCCCATTATACAGGACTTATTTAATGCTTGGTAATCCCAATATATAGGGATTCTTGGAATATCATGATGAAAGTGTCATTTGGTTCAAAAATTATGAAAGGAGAAATTATGGGAGATAGTGTATGGATACATGATACCGATAAACCAGAGAAAATGTTTAGTGAATTAATGAAGGGATTTAGTCTTATTCAAAAATCTGTAGACAATGAAATAAGTACTTTAAAATCTCAACTAGAAATTAAACCTATTCAACAGTTTAATTTATTATTTCTTAATTCATTAAGTATCAGGTTAATAACAGATAATTCTTGGTACAACGATAGAAAATACATAAGATTTGATTATGGTGATGAACTTAATAAATGGATTCAAACTAATAATGAAATCGGAGCATTAAGTAGAAAGTATGATTCAGTTTGGAAGTATAGTGAATTTTCTTTTACAGATGATTATTTAGATAAAATGTATAAAATAATTGATATTATAGCAGAACGTGATAAAACTATCCATGAAGAAAATATAGAGAAACGTGAATCTAATAAATTAACTTCATCTGCTTTATCAAGTTTATTGGAGCGAATAGGAATTTCTAAAAAATATTATGGTTATTCATCAAAGAAAAAGAAGGATAAAGAATGGCTTACCTATGAGTGGGTGGGGCAAGTATTTAATCAGATACCAACTATATATCCAGATACCAAACTTGATGAATTGATTAAATTATGTAAAGAAAAAATCAAAAAATATTACGATGATGAAGTTAAACGAATTAAAGAAGAAGAGGCAAAGAAGCAAGCAGAACTTAAACTAAAAGAAGAAAATAAAAAATTAGCATTGCTACTTGCTAAATATGATTTAGATTTAACTCAAGATTGGGAAGATTTATTAGATATTGTAATTAATAAAAACAAGTACTTATACCTTGCTTATTATCTTGAAAAGAATCGTGGAGATTGGAATGATGGTTATAGTTATGCTGAAACAGGACTAGATAATTTTACAATTGAAAACGAATTAGATCAAGATATTCATAATGACATTTATAGTTATATCGAGGATTGGGGTGGAGATGGTAGGGTATTTAGAGATTGTAACTATAATTATAGTTATTTGTATGGTATAGTAGCAGATTTGGAACCAGATTTATTTAAGGATTTTCAAGTGATAAAAGAAAACGTAAAAGATTACTAATGCCATTATACAGGGATTAAACACCATCAACAAAGCCCGATATATTGGGATTCTTACAAAAACATGATGAAAAACAAATTTGGTCATG
>JAQUYR010000032.1 GCA_028691715.1 Bacilli bacterium
CAACAATATCAGCTTCATCAATTCCTTTATCAATATTTTCAGTTAAAATAATCTGTGAAGCATTATTATCAGCTATTATCTGGCATTCTTTTACCAACTCTTCCTTTGGCCATAAGCTTTTGGGAGCTACAGCATAAAAATCAATCCCCATTTTAGCACAACCTATCATCAAAGAATTTCCCATATTATAACGGGCATCTCCAAAATAAGCCATCTTTAAGCCTTTTAGAACCCCTTTATGCTCTCTAATTGTTAAGAGGTCAGCTAGTATCTGGGTTGGATGATACAAATCGGTTAGACCATTCCAAACAGGAACACCACTATATTTTGCCAAGGTGTTTACTGTCTCCTGGCTGAAGCCACGATACTCAATTCCGTCGTACATTCTTCCTAAAACTCTTGCGGTATCCTTAATGGTTTCCTTTTTTCCCATTTGTGAACCAGTTGGTCCAAGATAGGTAGTATTGATGCCCAAATCATGAGCAGCTACTTCAAAGGCACAGCGAGTTCTTGTTGAATCCTTTTCAAAGAGTAGGACGATATTTCTGTTCTTCAAGTAAAATGTTTCCTGATGATTATGCTTCTGTTTTTTAAATTTAGTGGCCAGATCTAGAAGATAAATTATCTCTTCAGTTGTATAATCGAGTAATGTCAATAAATGTCTTCCTTTTAAATTCATATATTCTCCTTATTTTATATTTTCTCTAAAAAATGGCATACACATGCATCTTGGTCCTCCTCGACCACGCGAAAGCTCGCTTGATGGAATAGGGTGAACTTTAATACCATTTTTTCTTAGTATCTCATTAGTTATATGATTTCTTTCATAGACAATGACCTCCCCTGGAGCAATTGCCAAGGTATTAGCTCCATCACTCCACTGTTCGCGATCAGAAGAAATGATATCCTCTCCTCCACAGGGAATCAAGGTTATAGGTCTGTTCAGATAAAAACTTAAGACATCCGCTAATTGTTTGTCAATAACCTTAACATTCAGTTTTTTATTCTTTTTGAGATTTGGTGTAATCTCATAAACCTTTATATCATCAAGACATTGCGAGTGAATGGTGAATTTATCGTAGTCCACTTGGGTTAAGACAGTATCTAAATGCATAAAAGAACGGTTTTTTGGTAGATCAAAGGCTAAAACTATTTTAAAACTACTATTAGAGGAATAAAAAATATTCTTCGCTAGCTTTTCAATTGCTGAAGGATGGGTTCGCTGACTGATACCAACTGCGAGTATCTTCTCACTCAAAACAAGGATATCACCACCTTCAATGCTCAGTACGTTATTTCGGTTATACAGGAGTTCGTATTCTGGGATTTTATAAAGAGGATGATATTTAAAAATATACTCTCCATATATCGTTTCCCGGCTTCTGGTTATCGAGTACATCTTGCTCAAAGAAACACTGTTATTAATTACAGCAAAAGGATCCCTTGTGAAATATAAATTGGGCATCGGATCAGTAACAAAGGGATAATCCTTGATGTAATCGCTCAAAGTTCTTTTGGTAAAATGAGGAATTTCACTTTTTTTGATTCCTGCCATAGTTTTAGCCACCATCGTTTTGGTACTAGTAAAGGATTTCAGGTATTCAACAAGTATTTGCGTCAGTGTTTCACTGGTGACATTCGCTTCGCTGATAAACTGGTAGATGAATTCATTTTTAGTATCTTCATCAATATCCAGGCTTTCAGCTACCAAGTCGGTCAAATATAACACTTCAACACCATTATCCCTTAAGACCTTCGCAAAAGCGCGATGTTCTTTGATTGCCAGTGGCAGCCAGGGGATATCATCAAATAGCAATTCCTGAAGGTATTTTGGTGTTAAATTCTCTAATTCCCGACCAGGTTCATGAAGCAAAACTCGCCTTAATTTTCCTATTTCTGATTTAACATTTAAATTCTCCATAAAGACCTCTTTCATATATTATTTACCTTATTATAACATGAAAAGGTTTTCTTATAAATAGGAAAAACAAATTTTACTGTGATGTCCGGTTTATACCAGAAAATATTCTCCAATTATGATCATAAAAAGCGATTGCTAGTTTTTAAGGCAATAAAAATAGTAACCGATTTTTAAAATTATCATATAATATCGATATAGAAGATAAAAAAACTACCTATTTAAGAAATAAATAGTCATCATTTGTTTAAAAACTTATCTTGTAAACTTGGCTAATATTTGGTATAATAATCTATAAAGGTGGTGTTTTCCATGAGTAAAATAAAATTTTGTGCTCTAGGTGGTTTAGGCGAAAATGGAAAGAATTTATATATTGTTGAAGTTGATGAAAGAATTTTTGTCTTAGACGCCGGCTTGAAATTTCCCAGTGTTGAACTTTATGGTATTGACACGGTTATTCCTAATATAAAATATTTAATTGATAATAAAGAAAGAGTTCAGGGAATCTTTTTATCTCATGGGCATGATGATGCCATTGGGGCTGTTCCCGAACTATTAAAAGTGCTGAATGTTGGTGTATTTGGCACACATTTTACTATGTCTTTAGCTGAGCTGGCGATAACTGATGCCGGCTTAAATATTGCTGATTATCGTCTGTATCGTATTAATGACGATAAAGTCTTAAAATTTGGCAATGTCAGTGTTTGTTTTTATAAGACAACTCATAGTATTCCAGAAAGCGTTGGGGTAGCGATTAAAACGAATGATGGAGCAATAGTCTATGCTCCAGATTTTACTTTCACCAGCAGTAGTGATAAACGTTATGCCACATCATATAACAAGATAAGTGCTATCGCGGACAACGGTGTCTTAGCGCTTTGCTCTGAGAGTTTGGGCACCAGTAATATTGACCGTGTTAATAATGATTATGCTTTAAACCATGCGCTTAAAGAAATCTTACTTAACTCTAAAAGAGTAGTTTTCGCAATGTTTTCCAGTGATTTAGATCGTATTCAGAAAGTGATCAATTTGAGCGTTGCTAACAACCGAAAAATCGCCATAATTGGTCGTAAAGTTCAAAAGACGATGAATGTTGCCATGAATAATGATTATTTAAAAATCCCTGAGGAAAACTTGGTGAACTTAAAATATATCGATGATAAAAATGATAACAGGGACGATAAACTAGCGGTTATCGTTACTGGTAATCGACATGAACCATACTATACTTTACAAAGAATGTGTACGGGGCAAGACCGCCTGATTCAAATAGATAACACCGATAATGTTGTCATCATCTGTCCTCCTGTAACAGGAACAGAAAAAATTGCGACGAGATCGCTTGATACACTTCACAGAATTGGTGCTAAAGTGACCAATATCTCCAAGGGAATACTGCGCAGTTCTCATGCTGATAGCGAAGATTTGAAGATGCTATATCAAATGTTAAATCCTAAGTACATCATTCCTGTTATTGGTGAATACCGTCACCAGTATATGCAAAAGAATATTGCTCTAGAATTTGGCTATAACAATGAAAATATCGTCGTTTTAGAAAACGGTGAGCAAATAACTTTTGAAGATGGGGTATTGAGCACTACAAAAACCAGGGTAACTGTAGGTGATGTTTTGATTGATGGTTCAATTGTTGGCGATATCAACGAAGTCGTTCTTAAAGATCGTGAGATGTTATCTCAGGATGGAACTGTTTTAGTGGTTGCTAATGTCGATGCCCGAACTAAAAAGATTTTAGTTGGTCCAAAGGTAGTTATGCGAGGTTTTGTTTGTTGTGATTCCGCACAAGAAGTGACTAAAGAAATCACGGAATTGATGGAAAAAATAATTACCAGTCATCTTAATAAGAAATATGTTGATTGGACTGTTTTAAAAGCTGATTTAAAAGAGAGAATAGGAAAAGCAATCTATTCGTCAACTAAGAAGAATCCTATTGTAATTCCTATTGTTATTGATGTTGAAGAATAAAAGAGGAAAATATAAAGAAATATGAAGAAATTAAAGAGTTACGAAATAAGACAAATGTGGCTGGACTTTTTTAAGAGCAAGGGGCATGATATTATGCCCAGTGCTTCACTAGTTCCTGTAAACGATCCTACTCTGTTATGGATAAATGCGGGAGTGGCTCCATTAAAAAAGTTCTTTGATGGCCGTGAAATTCCGAAGAATCGACGAATGGTCAATGCCCAAAAATCAATAAGAACTAATGATATCGATAATGTTGGTAAAACAGCTCGCCATCATACCTTTTTTGAAATGTTGGGCAACTTTTCAATCGGAGATTATTTTCGGGAAGAAGCTCTTACATGGGCTATTGAAATCCTGACAAGTGAAAAATGGTTTGGCTTTGATATCAATAAACTATATTTCACCATTTATCCCGATGATACTGCTTCTTTAAATAAATGGTTAGAACTTGGAGTTCCCAAAAGCCATATAATTAAACTAGAAGGCAATTTTTGGGAGATAGGTGAGGGACCTTGTGGACCCGATACTGAAATCTTTTATGATCGCGGTGTGAAGTACGATCCTCAAAATTTGGGGATTACTATGTTAGAAAATGATATCGAGAATGATCGCTATATTGAGATATGGAATATTGTATTCAGTCAATTCAATGCTAAGGCTGGGGTTGAAAGAA
This sequence comes from Bacilli bacterium, assembly GCA_028691715.1. Taxonomy (GTDB): domain Bacteria; phylum Bacillota_I; class Bacilli_A; order ML615J-28; family CAG-698; genus JAAYBG01. Next base: position 4,575 of record JAQUYR010000032.1, read on the forward strand.
GTGAGTATAAAGAACTACCTAGTAAAAATATTGATACAGGTATGGGACTTGAAAGAATGGCTTGCATTATGCAAGAAGTGGAAACTAATTATGACACTGATCTCTTTTTACCAGTAATCAATGAAGTGGAGAAATTAACAGGTGTTAAATATACTGGGCAAATGGCATTTAAAGTGATTGCGGACCATATTCGTAGCGTTACCTTTGCTGTTAGCGATGGAGCAATGCTTTCCAATGAGGGAAGAGGATATGTGCTTCGCCGTATTCTCCGACGAGCTGTTCGCTATGGTAAAAAGCTGGGCATGAATGAACCATTTATGTATAAATTAGTGGTAATAGTAGCTAATTACATGAGCAATTATTATCCTTATCTATTGGATACTGCTAGTAGTGTTGCTAAGATAATCAAATTAGAGGAAGAAAAATTCTTATTGACTCTAGAAACTGGTGAAAAGAAATTGCTTGATTATATCAATAATACTAATGATAAAGTAATTCCTAAAGAAATTGCCTTTTTACTATATGATACTTTTGGTTTTCCTTTAGAATTAACCTTGGAAGTAGCAGCTGAATATGATTTTACAGTTGATGAAAAAGGATTTAAAGAAGAACTAAATAAGCAAAAAGAATTATCAAGAAATGCCCGTTCAGATGATCAATCGATGAATAGTCAAAACAAGGCGATGATGGATTTCACTATGAACAGCGAATTTATCGGATATCAATATTTAAAGACAAAAGCCGAAGTAATTGCTATTTTTAAAGATGGTGAAAAGGTCGACAAAGCTAATGGTGATTGTTTACTAGTCTTCAACAAAACGGTTTTTTATGCTGAATCAGGTGGACAAATCGGTGATATTGGATATATTAAGATTAATGATGAAATTAAAAAAGTTGTTAATACTATAAAATTGCCAAACTCTCAACATGCTTCTTTAGTACAGTTAGGTAATCTAACAATTGAAGTTGGTGATATTTTGGAAATCAGTGTTGATACTGAATTCAGAAGCGATGTTTGTTGCAACCACTCAGCAACCCATTTATTAAATGAAGCCTTAAGGAAGGTCTTGGGAAAACATGTCATCCAACAGGGTTCAAGTGTAACTAATAAAACTCTTCGCTTTGATTTTAATAACTTCACTTTCCCAACAAAAGAGGAAATCTTAGCTGTTGAGAAAATGGTTAACGAGGAAATAGCTAAAAAACAAGCTGTTGTTATCAAGGAGATGCCGATTGGTGAAGCTAAAAAAATGGATGTTCAGGCTGTCTTTGGAGAAAAATATGGTGATGTTGTCCGGGTTGTTGATATGAGTTTTTCAAAAGAGTTATGTGGTGGAACTCATGTTTGTAACACTGGTGACATTCAGAGGTTTGCCATTTTATCAATAGAGAGCAAGGGTTCAGGAATATTCAGAATCGAAGCAACAACCAATAATAATGTTGTTGAAGAGCTGGACAAGGTTCTAGCAAATGTCAATCAAGAGATAGGTGACCTTGAAAATAAGATGACATCACTGATTGCCACTGCAAAAAAAGAAGGAATTGATTTAGAATATCATAAAGAAAAATTTATCGATGGTGGTTTGAGCTATCAGGCAGTTATCGAGAAGGCAGTGGAAGTTGCTGCACTTCGCGAACAAGCTAAAGAACTGGATAAAACATATAACAAATTAAAGAAAAATAAAAATTGCTTATTAATTGATAATTATTTGGATATGGTATATAATGTCAAAGGTTATAATATTTTGGTATTATCCTTAGAAAACGAAGAAATTGATATTACTAAAGATTTAGTCGATCGTTTATCTGACAGATTAGAAAAAAGCATTGTTTTTATTGCGGATATATTACTTGATAAAGTAATCTTTATCTGTAAGAATAAAATTGATGGATTACAAGCAGGCTTGTTGGTTAAAGAAGCAGCTATCATGACTAAAGGCAATGGTGGTGGTCGTAATGATTTCGCTCAAGCTGGAGGAAAGGACATTTCTTTAGTCGGTAAGGCTCTGGAGAGAGTTCAGGAGATAATCGGTAATAAATTATGAAAATAATCGGACTCGATTTGGGAAACAGAACACTTGGAGTGGCTATCAGTGATTCACTGGAAATAATTGCCAATCCAATCGGTACTTTCAGATTTGATGATTTAAATCTAAAGGCTGCCTTGAAGTATACTGTCGATATTATTAAAGAACAAGGAGTTCAAAAGATAGTTTTAGGATTACCAAAAAATATGGATGGAAGTATTGGCTTTCAGGCAGAATATTGTTTGAAATTTAAAGCCATGCTCGAAGAAGCACTGCCTCTTGAGGTAATAATGATTGATGAGAGATTAACATCTAAGATAGCAAACTCAACAATGCTATCTGCTGACATGAGTCGCCAAAAGCGTAAAAAAAATGTTGATAAACTAGCAGCAAGTATTATACTTCAAAGTTATTTAGATAGAAGAAAATAGAAAATTTGAAAGGAAAAATTATGGAAAACGAAAAACAATTAATTTTTATTGATGAGAAGGGAAATGAAGTATTATGTAATATTTTATTTACTTTTGACTCTGAGGAATTTAAAAAGAGCTATGTCTTATTTTCACCAGTTGATTCTGAAGATGAGAGTGGTCAAATTGAAGTTGCTGCTGCCGCTTATGTACCAGGAGAAGATGGTGCTGTTGGTGAGTTATTCGCCATTGAAACCGATGAAGAGTGGGAACTTGTTGAAGATATGTTATCACACTTCGATGAAGAATTCGGTGACGAATGTGAATGCGATGAGTGTCATTGTGAAGAATGCGATGATGAGTGCGAATGTGAAGAGGATGACGAAGAGGAATGCTGCTGTTGCCATCACGAGAAAAAATAAAATGAGTCTCTACTATGTAGAGACTTTTTTTCTACTTAAGAAAAATAACTTGTATTTTTTTAATCTTTTATTATAATATAATTGAAATGATAGATTTTAGTCATTTGTAATCTATCTTCAAATTCAAATAAGATATAAGGAAAGAGGAAGAAATGAAAAAATTAATGGTTTTTATTTTTTTAACAGTTGGTATTTTTTTTCTTAGTGCTTGTAGTTTTACCACAGCTAATTTCACCGATCTAAAGATGGCTAGTGAAGTGGATAAACAAAATCTGCCAGTTACCATCACTTCAACATTCACAACTACTTCACCAATTATTTATGTAACCGGGATTATTAAAAATGCCCCTGAGGGAACAGTTATCAAATCTGAATGGTATTATTTAGAGACAGAAGATCCTATTTTTATTGATGATGTTGAATATGAGGTTAATGATGTCACAACTGCTTTTTATTTCAGTTTATCAAAACCTACTGCTGGATGGCCAGCGGGAAGTTATGAGGTAAAATTATATATTGATGGTACTTATAAATCATCATTATCTTTTAAAGTAGAGTAATAGAGTCTAGAGAAAATACGCTTTTATGTATTTTCTCTATTTTTTTAGGAGATTTTAAAGTATAATAATTATATGATTTATCCCAAAAAGATTAAGAATAGCGAAAGGATGAAAACTTATGACCGAGAATAAAGATATCTCTAGTGAGAATATTGTTTCTGCGAAGACCAAATTCCCTATTCTTTTAATTCATGGGATGGGATTTAGGGATTTGAAAAAGTTGAATTATTGGGGGCGAATCCCCGCAATTCTCATCAATAATAAAGCTACAGTTTTTTATGGTAAGCAAGATGCCAATGGTTCAGTAGAAAACAATGCCCGACAGTTAAAACAACAACTAGAAGAAATATTAGAGGAAACAAAAGCAGAAAAGGTCAATATCATTGCTCATTCCAAGGGAGGACTAGAATCTCGCTATTTGATTTCCTCTTTAGGATGTGCTGATAAGGTGGCCTCTTTAACCACGATATCAACTCCTCATAATGGCTCGGTAACTGTTGATCATCTATTAAAGATTCCTCAAATATTTGTCAAAATTGGGTGTAAAATAACTGATATCTGCTTCAAGATATTCGGTGATGAGAATCCTCAGACATACCGATCAATTTGTCAATTCAAAACAGCAGTTGCCAAGGAATTTAACAAGCAAAATCCCGATGCCATAGGAGTATACTATCAGAGCTATGCCTTTGTAATGAGAAATATGTTTTCTGATATTCTATTCTGGTTTTCATGGCTAATTGTTCATCATTATGAAGGAGAGAATGATGGACTTCTATCACCAGCTGCTGTAAAATGGACTAATTTTCAGGGAGTATATAGGAGTAATGGTCGACGAGGTATATCTCACTGTGATGAAGTTGATCTGAGGAGAAAAAGACTCACCAAGAAAAAAGGAAATGATGTTTCTGATATTACCAACTTATTCTTAGACATCGCAATAAAACTAAAAGAACAGGGCTTATAAGAGGAGAAAACAATATGTTATTAGCTAAAGAATTATGGACTAAAGAGGATGTGCCACAGTATTTAGAGTATTTAAAACAATTTCAAAATCCTGAAAAAGAGGAATGGAGTCGTAAAATATTGAACACAAAACAGAAATTGTTATGTATGAAGACTCAGGATTTATATAATATTGCTAAAGAGATATCAAAAGGAAATTATATGAGCTATCTGGATTTGAAAATTTTCGATTACTACGAAACTGTTGCTATATACGGAAAGTTGATTGTAAAGATTAAAGATTTTTTTACAATGAAGCGATATCTTGATATTTATTCATCAATAATGGAAAATTGGGCTCATTGTGATTTACTCGATTTTACGATTACTAAGGACAATAAAAAACAATTTTTAGCTTTATCAGAGGATTACATCAAGAGCGATTTACTTTTCGTCAGGAGATTATCCTTATCCATATTATTAAATATGATAAGAGATGAAAGTATTTTAGATGATGTCTTTAAAAGGCTTAAAGCATTGGAAAACGAAGAAGAATATTATGTCATTATGATGGGTGGTTGGTTATTGAGCGAATGCCTCATCAGATATAAAGAGGCAACTTTAGAATATCTGGTAAGGGAAGATATCAATAAAAAAATTGTCAATAAGGCTATTCAAAAGTGTCGGGAAAGCCGACGATTAACTACTGCTCAAAAGGATGAATTGCTTATCTATAAGCGATAAAAATGGAGAAAATGTTATTTGAAAAGCATTTTCTTTTTTTATTTATAAATTTTTGTAGTATAATATAAGCATTACGGAGGACTAAATGGAAACTATATTAAGGACAAATAATTTATCAAAAAAATATGGGGGATACCTCGCAGTCAATAATGTCAATATGCAGATTAGTAAAGGCGATATTTATGGTTTTGTTGGGAAGAATGGTGCTGGTAAGACAACACTGATTAGGTTGATTACAGGATTAATCCAAAAAAACTCTGGTGGTTTTACATTATTTGGGGTTGATGATGATTCAAAAGAAATAGACAATGTCCGTCAAAGAATATCAGCGGTTGTTGAAACCCCTTCACTATATTTAAATATGAGTGCTTATGACAACCTGAAAATTCAGGCGATGCTTTTTGGCATAAACAAAGAAGGATATATTGAAGAATTATTGGAAAAAGTTGGTTTAAATTTTGCTAAGACCAGCAAGAAAAAGGTTAAGGATTACTCTCTTGGTATGCGCCAACGCTTGGCTATTGCTATTTCTTTAATCAGTAATCCAGAATTTATTATTCTTGATGAACCGATGAACGGCCTTGATCCACAGGGAATTGTTGAAGTAAGGGATCTGTTATTAAAACTGAACCGAGAAAAGGGATTGACAATCTTGATCTCTAGTCATATCTTAGGGGAATTATCGCGAATAGCTACCAGATATGGCTTTATTGATGAAGGGAAAATTATCAAGGAAATTGAAGCTGATGAACTGGAAGAGAAATCAAGGCAATATATTAAAGTGTCTGTAGATGACAGAACTAAAGCAGAAGATATTTTGAAGAATGTTTTAAAAGTTGAAAGATATGAATTGCAAAACAAAAATCACATTTGTATTTTTGATGAGATAGAGATAACTACAATAGTCAATGAGTTTGCAAAGGCTAATATCAATATCACGGGAATTCAAACTGTGAGTGAAGATGTTGAAGACTATTTTATTAATCTAATAGGAGGTCTAAGATAATGTTAAAACTATTAAAAGCGGATTTTATTAGATTAAAAAATGAAAAAACGGTTTGGATTGTTGGGATCGTAGCAATATTTCTTGCCTTTATAACATCTCTAGTTTTTTATATTATGGCAAAGACTACTGATAATTTTGATACAGGAGGAATGATTGTAGTATCATTTTCTGGTGTTTTCACCTTCTCAAACAGTTTTTCAGTTACCAATAATATGGGCTTGATAATCCCAATTGTGATCTGTGTTTTTGCTGGGAAAGATTTTTCCTATTTAACGATTAGAAATAAACTCATTTCTGGAAATAGTCGTACAAAAGTATATTTATCTTCATGGATGACTTCTTTAGTTGTTGGTACTATTTTAATCACTATTTATGCCTTGTCATCGCTTCTATTTGCTAGTTTATTTATGGGATATGGAAGGGAATTTGATTTTGGGGAAGTCTTATATATACTAAAGACTTTGGGACTTGGTATTTTATTATTTATGGTTGTTGAATCGATTGCCGTTTTTCTTACTTTTGTTACTAAATCAATGTCCCTATCGATTATTATTTCTATCGGAGCATCACTATTTTTATCGATCATTACTTCAGTGTTTATGTTTTTCTTGTCAGGAAGTCCAGTATTAAAGGAAATATATAGTTGGACAATGATGTCACAAGGCTTAGCCCTAACAAGTATGTCAGTTGATACCGATACATTGATCAGGATTTTGATCTCTTCAGTGGTTGGTATTACTGTTTTCACTTCTCTTGGCATTGTTATATTTAAAAAAGCCGATATTAAATAAATATAGTATCAATTAAAAAGGCATTTTTCATGCCTTTTATTTTTATCGATATAAAAACTAGTAAATGATAGTAAAACGATTGACAAAACTAATAAATGATAGTATTATATGGATGATGAAAGAATAGGAAAGAAATATGGCAAAAAGAAAAAAAGGAATTGAAACAACAAAACAAATACTGGAAGAGTCAGCAAAGCTTTTTGCTAATAAGGGTTATGATAGTGTTTCAGTACATGAAATTGCGGATAATGTTGGAATAAAGGAGAGTTCATTATACAACCATTTCTCCAGTAAAAAGAGCATTTTGGATACTTTACTCCAGATGTTTGGACAGAGTTCTGGTGAGATGCGCCCTCAGGAAGAGGAATTGGATAAACTACTCTTAATCATGCAACCAGAAGAAATTTTTAAATACATCCTGTTTTATTTTGGTAATCATGGAAGTACTCTTGTTGAAAACATCGCGATGATTATCAACAATGAAAAATATCGCAACCCCCAAGCAGTAGAAATATACTACAAGTATGTAGTAAATGAACCATCATCATATTATGAGAAATTGATCACAAAGATGAAGGAAAAGAAGATGATTAAGTGTGATGATCCACGTTTGTTTGCGGAACAATATAACTATATTTCAATTTCTCTGACAAAAGAATACTTTATGGCAAAAAATGGTCTTACTGATGTTCATGAAGTTGTCAAATACATGGTCAAGACAATCAACTTTTTTTGTGGACTTATGAGGATATAAATAAAGAAAGCATTAATTGATGGAGATGAAAATATTATGGGAAGAAAGAGTGACCTTTTTTTAAAGGGAAAGTATCCCCCTTCAAAATCATGTAGTTGTAAAATTTGTCAAGCGTATTGCCTGCGTCCTGGGTGGTGGACAGTAGTAGAAGCAAAAAAGGCCATTGATGCTGGTTATAGCAAGAGGATGATGTTAGAAATCTCTCCAGAATTTGATTTTGGTGTTTTATCACCAGCATTTCGAGGCTGTGAAGAGGATTTTGCTTTTCAGGAATATGCTAAGAATGGTTGCAATTTCTTTGTTGATGGACTTTGTGAACTCTATC
>JAQUYR010000033.1 GCA_028691715.1 Bacilli bacterium
CCTCAAAATGAGATTACGAGAATGCTCTTAGGAAAGGAGTTGATAATATAATGGATCAAATTATTGAAATTTTAAAACGTGTTGAAATTTTTCAAGGAATTGCTGATACATTACTAATGGTGGCTTTCGCTACAATCATTGCTTATTTTATTGGAGTACCTATGGGAATTTTAGTGGTTACTACTGAAAAAGAAGGTTTATTTCCCAACAGGACAATTCATAAGATTCTAAATGCTATTATTAATTTGGGAAGATCAATTCCCTTTATCATCCTTTTAATCGCTTTGATACCAATAACGAGAATGATAATTGGAACATCAATTGGAGTAAAAGGAATGATAATTCCTTTGGCGATCGGAGCAATTCCCTTTGTCGCCCGTTTAACTGAAAACTCTCTGAAGGAAGTTGATAATGGAGTAATTGAAGCAGCTAAGTGTATGGGATGTACCGCTTTAGAAATCATCTTTAAAATCTATCTTGTGGAGACTATTCCTTCTTTAGTAAGAGGATTAGCGATAACAGTTATAATGTTAATCGGATACAGTGCCATGAGCGGAGCTGTTGGTGGTGGTGGCCTTGGTAATATTGCCATTGAAAATGGATATTACCGTTTTGATACTAAAACGATGTTGATTGTTTTAGTGGTATTAATAATTCTAGTGCAAATAATTCAAATTATGTTTGATTTTGTTGCCAAAAAGATTGATAAAAAATAAAAAGAGAAAGAGGTATTTTATGAAAAAATTATTTATATTATGTTTATTTGTTTTAGTGTTTGTTTTAGGTGGCTGTAGTAAAAACTCAATTAATGATAAAGTTATAATTGTTGGAGCATCAGCTAGTCCACATGCTGAGATATTAGAACAGGCTAGGGAGTATATTGAAGCCCAAGGCTATGAACTTGAAGTAAAGGTCTATAATGATTATGTTCTTCCCAATATTGCCCTAGATGAGGGAGAACTTGATGCAAATTTCTTTCAACACGTTCCTTATTTAGAGAGCTTTAATGTTGAGCATAAAACAGAACTCGTTGCTGTTTTAGCTGTTCATTATGAGCCACTGGGAATATATGCTGGTAAGAGTACAAGTCTTGATAATATCAAAGATAAGGCCACCATTGCTGTTCCCAATGATACCACTAATTATGCTAGAGCTCTATTATTACTAAAGGCCTTAGGACTAATAGAAGTAGATCAGACTAAAGGTCTTTTAATCACCGATAAAGACATCACTGAGAATCCTTATAATATTGAAATCAAACCATTTGAAGCAGCCGCTTTGCCAGCTCAATTAGTCGAAGTTGATTATGCAGTCATTAATGGTAATTATGCTGTTAGTGCTAACATTTCTTTGGATAAACTATTAGGGCAGGAAGATGCTTTGAGTGTAGCAGCCGCAACATATGGAAATGTCATTGTTGTTAATAAAGGTAATGAGGAAAGTAAAGCAATCAAAGTTTTAATTGCTGCTTTATCACAAGATAAGATTAAAGAATACATTCTGAAAACCTATAATGGAACAGTTCTACCTCTTTAATATATGATAATTTAAAGAAAAATGTCATTATATCTTGAGACAAGTTTTATAATATTAACGAAAGTGGTATAATATAAATATATACCACTTTTTATATACAATAATTTTCTTGTAATCAAAAGAATTAATTGATAAAGAGATAACAAATTTAAAAGGAGGTTAATTATGAAACGTGTTTATGTAATCACTGGTGCTAGAGGTCATTTAGGAAACACAATAGTAAGAGAACTCTATAAAGAAAAAAATGAAATCAGAGCTCTTGTATTACCAACAGATGATCCTCAAATATTAAAGGATCTAAACTGCAAAGTATTTTTTGGTGATGTCTGTAACAAAGATGATTTAGAAAAGTTATTTGATATTCCGGAAAAAGATGAGATTATTGTCATTCATTGTGCGGGAATAATTTCCATCGCTTCCAAAGTTTCTGCTTTGGTTTATAATGTCAATGTGAATGGGACAAAGAATGTTGTTGACATATGCATTGAGAAAAAGGTTAAAAGGCTGGTTCATGTGAGCAGTGTTCATGCCATTCCTGAATTGAAGAAAGAAAAAATTATTTACGAAATATCTGAATTTAATCCTGATTTAGTTAAAGGGGAATATGCCAAGACAAAGGCTATTGCTACTAGTTATGTTTTAGAAAAAGTAAAAGAAGGACTTAATGCTGTTATCGTTCATCCCTCAGGAATTATAGGTCCTTATGACTATGGAAGAGGGCACTTGACACAACTAATTTTGGATTATTTTAATAAAAAGTTGACAGCTTTAGTCAATGGCGGATATGATTTTGTTGATGTCAGAGATGTAGCTAAGGGAATAGTTAGTGCTATTGATAGTGGCAGAACTGGTGAGTGTTATATTTTATCCAATGAGTATGTTTCTGTAAAAAAACTTTTAGATATCCTCAGTAATGTTAGTGGCCACAAGAAAATAAAAACAGTTTTACCGATGTGGTTTGCGAAGGGAACTGCCCCACTTGCAGAATTATACTATAAGATTCGAAGAAAGCCGCCACTATATACAAGTTATTCCTTATATACTTTATACTCCAATTCACTTTTTAGTCACGAAAAAGCTTCAAAAGAACTAGGTTATGTAGTTAGACCAATTGAAGATACCATTAGAGATACTGTCAACTGGATGAAAGAGAATGGCAAACTAAAATAATAGGTGCTGATTTTAGCACCTTTTTTTTATTTATTTTTTATGATATAATAAAAATGATAAGGGGTGGCTTATGAAAAAAGTATTGTTCATTTTATTCATAATTATTATTTTCTTTTATCTTGGAGCATGTAGAGAGGTTAATCCTTCAAAGAATGAAGATTCGACCAAAGAAGAAGTAATTACAGATAATCCTGATATTGTATCAGATTTTTTTAACTTGAATAATAAAGTAGTTATTGATATTGAAATAACGGATAGTGAACTCGCTTTAATTCAAAAGGATTATGAAGAATATTCTTCATTTGGAAGTAAATCACCAATTTATCGAAAATGCAATTTGAGAATTCAAATTAACGATAGTGAATACTATTATAAGGAAGTTGGAATTAGAATGAAAGGCAATACTTCTAGAAGGGATTTCTATTCTAAAAGAGATGGTATTTTTTATCTAATACATTATAAACTATCCTTTTCGGAAACATTTGATGATTCTGAGTATTATGAAGAACCTAAATTATGGGATGAAGCCAAAAGAGACCTTAGGAAAAATAGAACATTTGGAGGGATGGAAAAACTTGATTTAAAGTGGAATAAAAATTTTGATAAAACCTTTGTCAGAGAGATATACTGTTATGATCTTTTTAGAGAAAGAGGTTTATTCGCTCCTTATGCTACTATTGGTAATATTAATATTACCAATAAAGGGAAAATGGAAAGTTTAGGATTATATACAATAATTGAAAGTGTTGACAAGTCATTTATTAAAAGATATTTGCCTGAAGGTGATCAGGGTGGCGATTTATATAAAGTTGGATGGGGAACTAATGGTCAAGGAATGACACTTGGGGGAACCCTAGAAATCAATACAATTAATGGGATTGGTGTTGAAGATGAGGATAGTGGATATTTTCCAATATATGATTTAAAAACCAATAAAAAAACATCAAATGCTTCGTCTCTTCAAAACTTAATAAAAACAGTTAATAGTAGTGATGCTTTAAATATAGTAGTTGATATGAATTATTTTATTGAATTTATGGCAGTGAATTATATCGTTGGCAATCCTGATGATATGAGATATCACTATAATAATTACTATCTTTATTTTAGAAGTAGTGACAATATGGCAATCTTCATTCCCTATGATTATGATCGAACTTTTGGAATTACTAAAGATTGGAATCCTTCTCATACTGCAATGATAGGGATTGATATGTATTCAAATTATACAACTGAGTTAGGATCACAAGTTAATCCTCTTATAAATAAATCGATATGCTATGGAGGATTATATATTGAAGATTTTCGGGCAAAGATACTACAAATTTATTTTTCATCGTTCTTCACCATTGATAAATTTGAAGAGTATTATCAACTGGGAAGAAATAATTATCAAAATCTAGTTAAGCCAACAATTGAAAATATCAATTACTTATACACCGACTTTGATTTTGAGGAAAGCGATAGTTATCTTGAGACTACTAGTAACTATACGGTCTCTAAATATTTTGCTGGTATTAAGAAGTATATTAATAATCATATTGATAGATAATTTATTCTATAGCTAGTTTAATTAATAGTGATTTATAGTTATTGATTTAATGGTAATTTTTCAAAAAAATGCTTGCAAATAAATCGTGAGTATGCTATCATATTAGAGCATAATGAATGCGGGTATGGCGGAACTGGCAGACGCGCTAGACTTAGGCTCTAGTTCCTTGGAGTGCAGGTTCGATTCCTGTTACCCGCACCATCTTTGTAGTACGAAAAGACTATAATATAAAAAATGCTTGGAAAACGTTGTTTTTCCAAGTTTTTTATTGTTTTTTTACTGAAAAATAAGTAAAACAAGGTAAAATCGTTTAAAAACAATAAATAAAAAACCTTTGATTTTTAAGACTATATTTTGCCAGTATTTTAAAATAATGGGTATTGAACTTGTTTATTTATTTAATATTCAATATTGGTAAAATGTTCCGATTATGTATTATGAACTTTAGCGAATACTTTGAAATTAACACTGATATTGACAAAAGCCTTGAATACTTAAAAGGAAAAGCTAATGATTGTTTTATTTTAATGAATTAACCCGTGAAATGATCTAATACACAGTATCAAAGAAAATTATCAAATATCCGAAAAAGATAAAAAAATAATCAAACTTAAAAACTACAATCGAATAATGATTCATAGATTTGGAACTTTAAAAATTCATATTAACTATGAGATCTTTTTTTAAAAAGATTGATCATGTAAACTTAAATGGTAATATGACTCTTAATAAAAGATTCCTTTACCATTTCAAATAACTGGGGACTTTTTTAGAATAAAACTATAAATAATTTAATGCACCATGGTCTATCAATTCGTAATTGACCAGCAAAAATAGTGGCAATTATGAAATATACGAAATATATATGAACAAATATGCATTTATGACGAATTAAATATCGCTTGAATATGATGTAATATTCGTGTTATAATGGTGTTATAAAAATAAGGAGTGATTGTATGATAACAAACCAGCAAATTCTATTCATTAAACAGTATGTAGATACTAAATATTTTGATGTCGAAAAAATAATAGGATATTTGAAGATTCATGATATTGTAGGAGATGAGATTTTTGATATATCAGTGAGCAAAAATGAAAATCAGAGAAAAATAAGTTTGGTTGAAAGTGAGTGGGGTTATGACCCTATTCAAACAGATATATTTGTAAGAAGAATTCCATTTTACTATTATGTATCAGATCGTAGTAAGGGTGAGTTCGGAAGCCTTGTTTATCTAATATCTGGTTTCAGTGATAGGTATGGCTTGAAAGATTGGGAAAAGCTATATAAGGTTCTAGAGAGAATGTTTTATCACCATAAGCTAAGTATTCAGGATATAATGAGGTATATAAGTAATCAAACTGGAGTTTCTAATCGTACTGATCTATTTTTACAATGGGGAAATTATCTTGATATGTGCGAAAAACTCCATATAGATGATAAACTTCCCAAATCATTTATTTATAGTTACAATCTGATTCTTGAAAAAAGTGGAGAATCCCCTATAATATATGAACCCGGATTGGTTGGATTTAATGAGAATTTCTTGCGTAATGGAAACGAGATCATTATCGGGGGTGAATTTCCTTGTGATGAAAATAATAATCCGGTAATGAAGTGGATTGCAATATGGATAGAAGATGCTGAATATATAAAGGCATATGATACTTTTTCAATGACGGGTACAAAGATAATTGATAAGGAATTACATATAGGGATAAACCCCACCACAAAAATATATATGCCTAATATTTATAATAGCCGTGATGAAAAAGAAGACATTTGGTATCCTGTATATTTTGGACCGATGGTAATGAATTTTAGTTCTGAAGTATTGAGAGTATATAGAAATACATTAAAGTATACACAACAAAAGGTAGCTGATGCTATTGGAGTTCAGGTGAGGACATATCAAAAGTGGGAGAGCGGCGAAACCATACCAGATGGTTACAATTTAATAAGATTAATGAACTTATTAAATATTACCACTGTTCAAGATTTTATTGAAACGGATTTTATAATAGATAATGGATTTGAGAAGTTTATTAATATGCATAAGAACGTTCGCAGCAAAATATAAAAATTTATATAACAAATTTAAATCACCAAGTGTGATTGCTCCAAAATCCAGAAGACAAAATTAATATATGATGAGATTGATAAACTCAATAAAGGAATAATATTGAAGCATCCCACATTTTGGGATAAAGAATTCAATAATAATTAATTTATATCAAAGAATTATTTTGTAATTCAGAGAAAGAGTAATAGTGAATAAATACAAGATAAGAAAAATGTATTGTAAAATTGGCATTATTAATAATTGATATGAACTATACTGAAACTGAGAGAGGGCAATTTCAATCATTCCTCAGAACTTAGAATTGTGTAAAAACTGAATGAAATGGTATTAGATGTAGAAAAATAAATATATTATGTTTGATTATGCTTATTGAGCCATATGGTAAAAAATCGTGGTGGCTTGGAAGTCCAGTGACAAATCAATAAATTATTGCTATAATCTTTGTGTGAGGTGGTTGGAATGAAAGAAAAAAAAGAGTTTGGATTATTTATTCAGTTAAAAAGGAAGGAAAAAGGGTATTCACAAAAACAATTAGCAGAGATGTTATTCGTTACAGAATCTGCAATATCAAAATGGGAAAGAGGAGTAAGTTATCCTGATGTAACCTTAATTACTGATATTTGTAAAGCGTTAGATATTAGCGAGCATGAGTTTATCCCATCGTCTACGGATACAAGTTATCGACAAATGAAGAAAGAAGCTAAGATTTATAGAAATATTCATAACGTTTATTTTTGGGGGCCTGTTATATGTTATATGATAGTATTATTAGTTACGTTTATTGTTAATCTGGCAATTTCTCATACATTGAATTGGTTTTTCGTAGTTGTGGCAAGTTTGATTTGTGCTTTTTCCTTTATTCCAACGTGGACTATTTTTTTTAAATCAAAAAAATTATTGTGGTTCTTACTTACAAATTTGTTATCGATCATAATATTATTATTTACATGCGGGATTTATAATAAGACTTATTCTTGGCCTCCGATTGCTGCTGTTGCTGTAATACTAGGTTATGAAATTATTTTTTTACCAGTTATTATAAATAAATATAATGTGCATAAGTTATTAAAAAAATATAATTGGTTATTCACCTTTATGATTGCCTTATTACTAACTATAATAATGTTTCTTTTTATCAGGATAAATCATGTTTTTCCACTTAGTTCTGCGATATTATTGACACTTTATGCTTTTATTCCGTTTATAATGATTGGTGTTATTAGTTCTCTAAGCAAATTGAATAATTTTATCAAAGCAGGAGTTGATGTGATCGTTTCTGGAACCATATTTTATTCAATAAATTTTCTGATACCCATATTGTTTAAAGGGGTAAAAACTACTTCAAAAGTAAATTTCTCAAACTGGGAATTATATAGTAATGGTAATATTCAACTTTTATCGGTTATATTGATTCTTTCAGTTGGTTTAATTTTATTATCAATTGGAGTTATAAAAAAGAACAAAAAGTATTAAAACATATTAAAGGATGTAATAATGATTTACTCCTATTATAATTAAAAGCTTCATGGAGGAATATGATGCGATTTGCAATTTACTTAAAATTTAACGGCAACTGTGAAGATGCGCTGAACACCTACAAGGAATTATTTTCTGGTGAAGTTATATGTCAACACAGATTTAATCAGCACATGACGAAAGACAAAAATTTATTAGGTAAGATTTTTCATGCTGAATTGAAAATTAACCATTTTTATATCTACATGTGTGACACAGCAGATGAGTTGAACTATGACAAACAACCTTACAAAATCACCATTGAATGTGATTCACTTACAGAACTTCACAACTATTTTGACACTTTGAAGCATCGTGGTAATGTTCTAAATTCTGTGACCCAGATGCCGTGGGGAGATTATATTGGACATCTAAAGGATGAATTTGGAATAGCATGGGACTTTGTCTGCAGTACAAATAAATAAATTACCATACGTTTTCAGAAATTAAAAAGGTTGTCTAATGATTTAAAGCATAGCGCTTTAACCATTAACAACCTTTTATTATGCTGTTTTATACAAATATGCCTTTTTATTTAACATGAAGTTTCACTCTTGTTTGTATAAAATAATTTGGCTACTAATGACTCGAGACAAAACACAATAAAAAAATAGGTATGAAAATAAAAAATAAATTGACAATGCAATATAATAGGTATATGATATAATCACTTGAATATATATTCAAATGAATGGATGTTCAAATGTAATTTAATAAAAGGAGTGGTTTATTTGCCCAAAAAAAGTACTATAGAATTCTGTGAATCTAATGTGGTTCATGATGAGGTTGTAAATAATGTAAAGAAAAGGATACCGAGTGATCAAACTTTAAACACCTTAGGTAACCTATTCAAAATTATTGGAGATACAACCAGAGTAAAAATTCTTTATTCTATATCAGAAGAAGAGTTGTGTGTATGTGATATAAGTGCTGTTTTAAATATGACTCATTCAGCAATATCGCATCAGTTAAAAGTTTTAAAAGATGCTAGAATTGTAAAAAATAGGCGAGAGGGGAAAAATGTTTATTATTCACTTGATGATGAACATATAGAACAAATCTTTAATATGGGATTAGTTCATATTAATGAAAAATAATGAAAGGAATTAATATGAAAGATAAAACAAAAAAAGAAATAACTATTGAAGGCGTAGATTGTAATAAATGCCTTTCCAATATTAAAAAGGAAGTCAATCAATTAAAGGGCGTAAATGCATCCATTGATAACCATCAAAAAAGATTGGTTTTGAATATTGATGCTGTAAAAGATGTGGACAGAATTATTAATAAAGTAAAATTTATTGCAAATAAGCATGAACATCACATTATTGTTCAAGAAAAGAAAATTGAAAATAAGGTAGTTAAACCATTACATAATAAAATAGTAAAAACATATCATATTGAAAATTTAGACTGTGCTAATTGTGCCGCAAAAATTGAAAGACAAATCAGTAATCTTAATGGTGTCATTTATGCTTCATGCGATTTTATTTCTAAAAAATTAGTTTTTGAAGTTGCAAATAGCAAAGAACTAGATCAAATTATAAATCATGTGAAATCAACTGTCAAGAAAGTAGAGCCGGATGCAATATTAATTGACAAAGATGAAGAATTAGAAAATTCACAAGATGCGGAGAAGAAAGAAGCAGGTCATTTAAAAGACTTTATTACTTTAGGAATTGGGATCATATTCTTTATCCTTGGTATATCACTTAAGTTGTCTTTATGGCAAGAACTTACTATCTTTTTGATTGGTTATTTATTTGTCGGTGGCGAAGTAGTATTACGAGCAATAAAAAACATTTCTAGAGGCAAAATATTTGATGAAAATTTTCTAATGACGATTGCAACTGTAGGAGCTTTTTTAATCCGTGATTTTGCTGAGGGAGTAGCGGTTATGATTTTCTATCAAGTTGGTGAGCTCTTCCAGGATATAGCGGTTGATCGTTCAAGAAGATCTATTAGCCAGTTGATGGATATTAGACCTGATTATGCGAATTTAAAACTAATGGATGGAATAAAAAAAGTAAATCCATCAGAAGTAGAAGTTGGGGATTTCATCATTGTAAAACCAGGTGAAAAGGTTCCTTTAGATGGAAAAGTTATTGAAGGTAATTCATTTGTTGATACAAGGGCATTAACTGGAGAATCAGTTTTAAGAGAAGTTGAAACCGGTTCAGATGTATTAAGTGGTTTTGTCAATACGAGTGGTCTCTTAACAGTAGAGGTAACAAAAACTTTTGGTGAATCGACAGTATCTGTCATCCTAGATTTGGTAGAAAATGCAAGTAGTAAAAAAGCAGCAACGGAGAATTTTATTACTAAGTTTGCCCGTTATTACACTCCTGCTGTAGTTATCGCAGCTGTATTGATTGCATTTTTGCCTTTGTTATTCATCGAAGGAGCAACATTATCAGAATGGGGACCAAGAGCTCTAGTATTTTTAGTAATCTCTTGTCCATGTGCTTTAGTTATTTCGATTCCTTTAGGCTTTTTTGGTGGAATTGGTGGTGCATCCATCCGAGGAATTTTAGTGAAGGGTAGTAATTATCTTGAAGCATTAAATGATGTAGAAACAGTTGTTTTTGATAAAACAGGAACGCTTACAAAAGGAGTATTTAATGTAACTGAAGTGAATCCACAAAATGGGTATACAAATGAAGATTTAATTAAATATGCTGCCTATGCAGAGAGTTATTCAAATCACCCAATTGCTCAGTCGATATTGAAGTACTATAATACAGAAATTGATAAAGAGCAAATTACAAGTTATGAAGAAGTATCTGGAAAAGGGATAAAAGTTGAGTTAAATAGGGATATTATACTTGCCGGTAATGTGAAATTGATGACAAATTATAATATTAATTTTATAAGAAGTGAATCACATGGAACAGTAGTATATGTATCCAAAAATGGAGAATTTGTTGGTAATATTATTATTGCTGATGAAATAAAAGAGGATTCTAAGAAAGCAATTAGCGATTTGAAGGATCTTGGTATTCGAAGCACAATAATGCTGACAGGTGATTCTGAGAAGGTTGGTGCAGCAGTGGGATTATCACTAGGAATTGATCAAGTCTTTTCTGAATTACTTCCAAATGAAAAGGTTGATAAATTTGAATTACTTGAAGAAGAAAAATCACCAAAAGGAAAGATTATATTTGTTGGTGATGGAATAAATGATGCACCTGTTCTCGCTAGAGCTGATGTTGGAATTGCAATGGGTGGGTTAGGTAGTGATGCAGCTATTGAGGCTGCAGATATCGTTATCATGACAGATGAACCATCTAAGATTGCTACAGTAATTAAAATTGCTAGAAGAACTAGAAAAATAGTATGGGAAAATATTATTTTCTCATTAGTTGTGAAAGGATTATTCTTGATATTGGGTGCAATCGGCATTGCTTCATTATGGGGAGCGGTGTTTGCAGATGTCGGAGTTTCAGTAATAGCCATTATGAATGCTATGAGAGTTATGAAAACAAAAAAAATATAATCTCATAGTTCATTAAACAATTGTTATTATTGTTTTTCTCCAAAGCTAACCTATGTGTCTAGTTCTAGTTTTTATTGATGTACGATTGTTTTTGGTGTCATTTTAAGCGATGGTAAATATGACACACTGAATAATAGGAGGCAGATTGTATGCTGTGTCAAATGTTATCATTAGCGACTATAGTTGTGTTTTATTCCATATATATTGGAAAGATGATTGTACAAAAAAGAAAAGGAATTCAGACCGATTATATTGCAAAAGGTAAAAAGAAGTCCACTATAATGATGATTGAAGTCATTATGAAATTTGCTACATACAGTATTGTTGTGGTTGAAATGATTTCAATTACTTTAAATTCATATATGTTTTTTAATCCAATCATTAGAATAGTTGGTATTATAGTTGGATTAATAGGTGTCATCGTTTTTGCAATTGCAGTTTATACTATGAAAGATAGTTGGCGTGCGGGTATACCAGATGATGATAAAACAACAATGATTACAGAAGGCATATATGGTATAAGTAGAAATCCTGCATTTCTAGGATTTTACCTTACTTATCTTGGAATTTTATTGACTCTTTTTAACTGGCTATTATTAGCCTTTACTATATTTTCTATCACATTATTGCACGTTCAAATTTTGCTAGAAGAAAAATATTTACCAACAGTATTTGGAAAAAATTATCTTGAATACAAGAAACGAGTAAGGCGTTATATTGGTAAAAAAGAGTTATAACAAATATATTTTGATATAGAAATAATGCTACCTGACAATTCATTTGAATATGGGGGTGATTTCATAGTCATATTAATAAAAAACATATTAAATTATTTTAATAAAGCCTTAGAGAATATATAAGTCACGTGTTTCACTATATAATACGCTTTTGGTGGAATACTGGTTAAAAAGATATTAAACATAAAAGGAATTAGTTTTAGAAAGCTGATTCCTTTTTTTATGGTTATTTTTAATTAAGTATGTTTATTGATATTTAAATGATTAAATACGTTGATTCTAATATTATTTTATATTTTTTTGTTCTTTTCAAGATAAGTGCTGAAAATTACTTTTTGAAGATGCCATAATTATATTCATTATAAGCTTCATATAAATTTATTGGCAAAGCTTTCTTGAAAATATCTATTATATATTGTTTGGTTTGA
>JAQUYR010000034.1 GCA_028691715.1 Bacilli bacterium
GAGGAACTGGTATTCCTGATGATATGATTAAGAATGCTATTAGCCGTGGTACTTGTAAAATAAATGTTAATACTGAATGTCAATTGGCTTTTGCTCGTGAATTGAGAAAATTATTAGCTAATCCTGATTTTAAAGAATATGACCCAAGAAAGATCTTAGGACCAGCTGCCAAGGGAATCGCAGCAGCAGTTAAAGAAAAGATAACTGTTTTTGGTTCAGCAGGGAAAGCTGTTAAGTAATAAATAAATGGTAGAGTCTCTACCATTTTTTATTAAAAAAATAGTATAAAATTCAGTTAAAAGCCTTTATAACATTATTTAAAAGGTGTATAATACTGGTATAATAAAAAAGTTGGTGGTATTCTTGTTGGTTTGTTTAAATTGTAAAACAGAGTTTGAAAGTGGAAAACACTGCCCTAACTGTAAAAGTATGGACATTGCTAATTTTACGAAAAAGAGGATTATATATAAAGATAATAGCTACACCAGAAGAGAATGGTACATAAATTTATCATCTTATGTAAAATTTTCAAAGGATGGAATAATTTTAAAGAAAACAAGAGATTATATTGATTACAGCTATTTGCATCAAATATTTGAAGAGAACTGTAAAAAGTACACATTTTTGGGGCTTATTTTGCCTTCTATTGTCTTTTTTGTTTTGGCGCTTACAAATTTATTAGCGGGTTTATTAATGAGGGAGACGGAATATTTTGTTATAGATGGCACATTACAAAACATTGAAGTTTTTTTGTATTTTATATCTGGACTATACTTTGTTTTTTTTCTGACGATTTCATATCTATGGATAATAAAAAAACAGAAATGTTATATAGCAATGTCAAAAGGTCAAATAAGATATATTCATATCACCAAAGAAAAATATTTAAACATGATTTCAATATTCAACGATTTTGAGAGTAAAAGTAAAAAGGAGTAAAAAATGAAAAAAGTAATATTGTTAGTCTTAGTTCTGGTTGGTCTATTCACTTTAAGTGGATGTAAATACGAATCAGATATGGATGTAGTAAAGAATTTAGTTCAACAACAGATATTTGAACAAAAAGAAGAAAAATATTTTATCTTTTTCTATTTAGATGGATGTACTGGTTGCGAAGAAACAAAACCTTCAGTTATGAATTACTATAATTTAGTAAAAAATGATGCCAGTAAAAGAAAAATTTACGGAGTAAATTTAAGTAACCCAAAAAATAATCCAATGTATGTGAAAAACCCTCTGGATATTGGTCAGGGGACAGATGGAGCATTTTATGTCAATGGTGTTACCAATTGGGAAGATTTGAATATTGGTTCAACACCATCATTGATATCAATTTATATAAAAGATGGAGTAAAAACTGCCAAGTATGTGGCTCAAGGTAAAGATGCAATTATCACAGCTTTGGAAGAACAATTAAGATAAAAAAAGGGTTATAGACATGGTTACCATATCTATAACTCTTTTTATTTCATTAAATCTTCAAATATTGTCAGAATATTTGTCTCAGCAGTTAGATTGTATGCTGCGGTCACGACTCCGTTTTTTATCAGGAGAACTCGAGGAACACTGGTAATCGATAAATCTTCAACCTGGGAAACACCAATAGTATTTTCTTCACCACTGGTATTGAAACTAGAATTCATACTTCTATGAACAGCATATATTGGAGTGGCTTCAGTCAGTTTGCAATAATTGTTATATTTTATCAGCGTAGGCTTAACAGAATTACATCCAGGACATCCAGTCTTTAAGAAAAACACATAATAGACTTCATCGGTAATGTCAAAGACATTATCTTTAAGAATATAATTAAATGATCCCTTAATATTTACTTCAACTTCTTTTGATTGATTCTCTTCATTATATATTACTAAGGAATAGGTTCCAGGAAGATAAGTACTAAAGAAATCAGCAGCGAAAGTAAAATATGTTGAACCTTCTGAGTAATGAGAACCGGCGTTGTAAGAGTTATCAACATCCAGTCCCTTAACAGAGAATTTTGTTGGCACAAAATTTATTTCAACAGAAAAACCTTTGGGGTCTTCAATAACAAAATCTTTAATTTCAACATTTTTGATTCTGGTAATCTCTGTGTTGAAGAAATCAGCAACTGGAGCAGCTCCAGTATAATATGAAGTAATGACATTATTCTCAACAACCATTAGTGTTGGTGTATATATTTTAGCATCACTGATAAATGAAGCGTAATCACTAATACCAGTTAAATCTTCGTTTTCGCCTTCAGAAGGGACATAACTGCTAGCACTGCCATCAATAACATATAGATTATTGATAAAAGGTGAGTCATGGGATAATAAAAAATCATTAAAAACATAAGAGTCAGGTTTTAGTGTTTCGCAGCCACTGCAGCCGTCTTTGGTTATTAATACAAAGAATTTTTCCTCATCGATTTCAAAGACATCTTCTTTTGTAATATAATTAAAATTCTTGTTATATCCCTTAATGGTGATAGAATAGGTGTTTATATTATCTAAATCAGCAACTTTAATTGTATATTCGCCTGAATAGAAATTTAAAAAGAAATTAGCAGGAAATATTAGTTTTCCTGATGAGGTAAGACCACTCAAATCTGTCCATTCCTGAGAAAAGTCATCACCAGTTATTATCATATAGTTAGCAGAACCTTTATACTCAATAGAAATAGTAGTAGGGGAGTCTTTGTCATAGGTCAAAGCCTCAACTTTTTTACAACCGGATAAAGTAATAATTAAAAGAACTATTAAAACAAATATATATTTTTTCATACAATCTCCTCAATTTTTATTATAATATTTTTGCAATGAATTCTATTTCAATTAAAGAATTCTTTGGTAGACAAGAGACCTCAATAGTGGATCTTGCTGGCCTGTGTTCACCAAAAAAATCTCCATATATCTCATTAACTATATTAAAAGTTTTGATATCTGATAAAAAAATTGTGGTCTTTATGACATTATTTTTATCACAACCAGCAGCGCTTAATATGGCTAGAATGTTTTGTAAAACCTGTTTGGTTTGTTCTGTAATCCCATCTTTCATAGTATTAGTTTTTGGATCGATAGGAAGTTGCCCAGATGAAAAAATCAGATTATCGACTTTAATAGCTTGCGAGTATGGGCCGATAGCTTCTGGGGCAAAAGAGGTATTAATAATTTTCATAGTTGTTCTCCTTATTTAATGCGATTATAATTATAACATATATAACAAAAAAACGTATATTTTTTGCAAAAAAAGAATAAAAAGTTAAAACTTATTCTTAACAATTAAATATAGTTATGTTATAATACTAATTGTCAATGAAGAAACTAACAATCTTTACTTATACGAAAGGAGAAAGCTCAAATACGTTTGAGCTAAGAAATCAATGAAGAAAAAAATTTGCTTTTTGTTAATACTACTAGCGGCAACTCTTACAGGGTGTGCTAGCACTAAAACTCAAGATGTTTTTAGATTTGAAGCCCATGAAGTCAACCTCATAGTAGGTGAAGAAATGAACTTGAAGATCATTTTTGGTAGTGTTAATAAAAATGAAGAGATAGTTTATGTTATAGGTGATTCAGATTTAATTAAGTATGAAGATGAAAAATTAACAGCTCTGGCTGTAGGAACAACAAAGCTAACCGCTTATGTTAAAGATTCACCATTAACAAGAGCAAGTGTCAATATAACTATAAGCAATAAAACATTATCTTCTTTAAAGATAAATGGAGTTGATACCTTACTAATTGGGGAAACAAAGGTTTTTACAACAGAAGTAACTCCAAGTGATATCTCTAGCAATGTGACTTGGAAGTCATCAAATGTTAAGGTAGCTACTGTTGATGCCTCTGGTAAAGTATCTGCGATTAAAGCTGGTAATGTTGTGATCAGTGCAACTTCGAAATATGATTCAACAATAGTTGCTAAAAAAGCTCTAGAAGTTAAATATCATGATGCTACTAGTATTGATATTACTATAGTGTCTGGGGGAATAAATCTAACAATTGGAGCAACAGCTCAACTAAAAGCCACAGTTTCTCCAATATTAGCTAATCCTGAATATACTTGGGCAACAAGCGATGCAAAGATTGTAACAATTGATGAAACAGGAAAAATCACAGCTGTTGCTGCTGGCTCAGCAAAAATAGTAGCAACAAGTGCTGATAATTTAGTTCAAAAAGAGATAGATATCACTGTTGTCTGGGCTGATGCCACTAAGATAACGGTTAATAGTGTTACTACTGATATATATGTTAATGACACTTTCAAAGTCGAAGCAACTGTTGAACCAGCAAATGCTAATCCTGATTTTATCATCAGTGTTGATAAAGAAGATTTAGTACAAATTAACAATGATGTTATTACATTTGTAGCAGCGGGTACTGTTGAAGTCACAGTTAAATCAGCTGATGGAAAAGTTGAACAAAAAATGTCAATAGTGATCAATCCAATTCCTGATCCTACAGGAATAGAACTAAAAACTGAAGACGGAGAAACAACTTATGATGAAAAGCAAAGCAATATCGCTCTAGTCATAACAATTTCCCCAGAACATGCTTTACAGGAATATGACATTACTACTAGTGATGAAACAGTAGCAACAGTTACTGCTAAAGGAAATGGGTATGTTTTAAACACAAAGAATCCAGGAACAGTAACAATAACTGTGACTTCAAAGGTAAATCCTACACTTAATGCAAGCATAGTTATTACAGTTAATGCCATTGAATAAGAATAAAACGCCAGAAAATCTCTGGTGTTTTTTATTGTTTTACAATCTTGTATTTATTCAATGAAAGTGATAAAATAATAATGGTGAAAAATATGTATGATATAATAGTAATTGGTGGTGGACATGCAGGGGTTGAAGCAGCTCTTGCCTGTGCCAGATTAAATAATAAAACATTAATGATAGTAGGTAGCAAAAAGAGAATTGCTAATATGCCATGTAATCCTTCTATTGGTGGTCCAGCAAAGGGAATAATCGTTCGTGAAATCGATGCTCTTGGTGGACAAATGGCAATCACTACTGACAAAACTTTACTACAGTTAAAGATGCTAAATGTTTCTAAAGGACCAGCTGTAAGAGCATTAAGAGCGCAATCAGATAAAGTTCAATATCCGAAATACATGCAACAAGTTGTTTCTGAACAACCCAATCTGGAAGTTAGAGAAATTTATGTTGAAAAGATAATTGTTGAAGATAATCTAGTAGTCGGTGTTGGTCTAGAAAATGGTGAAGAAATACTGTCTAAAGCTGTAATTATTGCGAGCGGAACTTATCTGGCTTCTCGGGTTTTAGTTGGTCATGAATTTTGGCAGAGTGGACCGGATAATGAAAGAACAACAACAAAATTATCAGAATGTTTAAAGGAGATAGGATTTCATCTAATAAGGTTAAAAACAGGAACACCTCCTCGTATAAAGAAAAACACTATCGATTTTTCAAAGACGATTGAGCAACCTGGAGATAACATTCCATATAGGTTTAGTGAGACAACAGATTATAGTGAGATATTACCTATTGAAAAACAAGAAAAATGTTATTTAACATATACAACTTTAAAAACACATAAGATAATTCAAGATAATCTAGAATTATCGAGCATGTATGGTGGTGTGATTGAAGGTGTTGGTCCAAGGTATTGTCCTTCTATTGAATCGAAGGTTGTAAGGTTTTCTGATAAGGATAGGCATCAAATATTTTTAGAGCCTGAAAGTCAGGAAATAGATGAAATATATGTTCAAGGTTTTTCAACAAGCTTTCCTCATGAAATTCAAACTGAAATGATTCATTCAATTCCAGGATTAGAAAATGCTGAGATAGCTAAGTATGCTTATGCTATTGAATATGATGCTATTGATCCCCTGGAATTAAAAGCAAATTTGGAAACAAAGAAGATTGAAAACTTGTTTTTTGCTGGGCAAGTGAATGGAACCAGTGGCTATGAAGAAGCTGCAGGTCAAGGATTAATGGCTGGAATTAATGCTAGTCTTAAATTACAACATAAAGAGCCATTTATTTTAAGAAGAGATGAGGCTTATATTGGTGTTTTAATCGACGATATCATTACCAAGGGTGTCGAGGATCCTTATCGCTTATTGACTTCAAGAGCAGAATTCAGATTACTCCTTCGTCATGACAATGCTGAGGATAGGTTGATTAAGTATGGATACGAAATCGGCTTAATCAGCGAAGAAAGATATCAAAAATTCTTAGAAAAACATCAAAAAATAAATGAATTAAAAGAAGTATTAGATGAGATCAGAATAAACCCTAAAAATGAAATAAACGAATATTTATTGAAAGAGAATAAAACCATCATTAATGAAAAAGTCAGCGGAAGTGAATTCTTGAAGCGACCAGAGATAGACTTTAATGATTTGGAGTATGCCATAAAAAAGCCACTCCCATATGCTAATGATATAAAAGAACAAGTTTTAATTGAAATAAAGTATTCTGGATACATTAATAAAGCATATAAGGATGCTAAGAAACTAGCAGTGATGGAAACAAGGAAGATTCCTGAGAATATTGATTATGAGAAAATAACCAATATAGCTTTAGAGGCAAAAGAAAAGTTGGAAAGGGTCAGACCAGCAACTATTGCCCAGGCATCAAGAATTAGTGGAGTAAATCCGAGTGATATTACAATGATTCTAATTTATCTTGAGGCTCACCATGAATAGTATTTTATCTGATTATAAGTTTTCTGACTATCAATTAGAACAATTTTCAAAATATTACCAATTTTTGGTTGAAGAAAACGAGAAAATTAATCTGACTTCTATAACCGATATTGAAGAGGTTTATATTAAACACTTCTGGGATTCTCTTGCTATGCAAGAGGCATCACAAAAAATAGAGAATAAAACCCTATGTGATATTGGAAGCGGAGCTGGTTTTCCCAGTATACCTTTAAAAATAGCCAATCCTTCTCTAAAGGTAACGATTATTGAGCCAACTTTAAAAAGAGTTAGGTTTTTACAAAACTTATGTGATATACTAAAAATATCAGATATAAAAATAATCAATGCTCGAGCAGAGGATGTCGTTAACGATTATCGTGAGAATTTTGATATTGTGACAGCTAGAGCAGTTTCTAGTCTTTCAATTATTTTAGAATTATCAATACCATTTATTAAGGTGGAAGGAAGTTTTATAGCTTATAAGGGTAACTCATATACCGAAGAAATTTCAACAGCTAAAAAATGTATGGATACTCTTGAAGTCTCTTTAGAGAATATTTTCAAGTATGAATTACCAAAGCAATATGGATCAAGAGCTTTGTTATTTTTCACTAAAAGGAAACCAACAAGCAAAAAGTATCCAAGGAGATATGCTGAAATTAAAAAGAAACCATTATAGTGAGGGTAAAATTATGGGAAAAGTAATTGCAATAGCTAATCAAAAAGGTGGAGTTGGGAAGACAACAACAACAATAAACCTAGGAGCTGCTTTAGCAAAAGAGCAAAAGAGGACATTGTTGATCGATTTGGATGAACAAGCCAACGCTACTATTGGAATTGGAATAGCCAGAGAACATGTGAAGATTAGTTCTTATGATGTTTTAGCTTTAGATGGAAACATAGAAAAGTCTATTTATAACACCAAAGATTCTTTTCTCGATATTATTCCCTCTTCAAATAAACTGGCAAATATTGAGGAAACTCTATATGGTAGAGAAAATAAAGAACAGATGCTGATGAACAAGGTCGAAAAGATTAAGGAAGAATACGATTATATCCTTCTAGATTGTCCTCCATCTCTTGGTATCATTATTGATAATGCTCTTTTTGTCAGCGATTCTGTAATTATCCCTGTTGAGTGCGAATTCTTCGCCTATGATGCTCTAACACAAATGGTGAATAAAATAAATCAAGTCCAGAAGGCTAAGAAAAAGATTAATAAGTCTCTAACCATTGAAGGTGTTTTATTGACTAAATTGGATAATAAAAATATTTTTGGTTATAAAATCATTGATAAGGTGAAAGAGCTTTTTCCAACAAAGACTTTCAATACCATAATAAATAGATCAAGTCATTTACAAGAAGCCCCAATGCATGGGAAGACAGTTATCGATTTTGCTTACAATTCTCGAGGAAGTAAAGAATACCGGGAATTGGCAAAGGAGATAATCACAAACAGAGAGGTTAATTAGATATGTGGGAAAAAATAGCATTGTTTTTTGAGAAATTTACAGATCCTTTAATAAAGACATTAATAATGATCGGAATAGTCTTTGTCCTTTTATTAATTGTTGGTATTGTTGGAAACAAAATTATAAAAAGGCAAAGGGTAAAAAAGAAAAAAGCAGTTACTCTGACAAAGATGATTCAAAGCATTACTAGATATGTTATTGTAATACTATTATTGATAATCATCCTTGGTATCTGGGGAGTAGATGTTGGACCGATATTAGCAGGTGCTGGAATAGTAGGTATTGTAATCGGATTAGGAGCTCAGGACTTAATCAAGGACTTCTTAAGCGGATTTAGCATTATTTTTGAAAACTATTATGATGTTGATGATATTGTAGAGATAAAGGGATTTAAAGGAAGAGTCCTTGATATCGGGTTGAAATCGACTAAATTGATAAATTGGAAGAACGAGGTAAAAGTCATAACCAACGGAGATATAAAAGAAGTCATCAATTATTCTCTTAATCCTTCTCTGGGAATTGTTGATGTTGATGTCTCTTATAAGGAAAACATTGAGAAAGTTATCCTGTTACTGGAAGAAAAATTGATATATATCAAGGATTGGTTTCCTCAAGTTGTAGAAGGCCCTAATGTTCTAGGAATTGTCAATCTAGGAAGCAGTGGCATTACTATAAGAATAACTGTTAAAACTAATTCTGAAGAACACTATGCTGTTGAAAGAGCAATTAGAAAATATATCAAAGAAATATTTGAGGAAAATAATATTGAAATTCCTTATCCTCAAGTGGTGGTTCATGATGGCGATAGTAAAAACTGATTATGCTATTGGCGATATCCTGGAATTCAAGAAGAGTCATCCCTGTGGAGGAACGAGATGGAAAATCCTTCGCGCTGGAGTCGACTGCAAAATAGAGTGTGAAACATGTAAACGTATTGTTATCATGTCAAGATTAGAAATAAGCAAGAGAGTAAAAAAAGTAATAAGTTCTAGCCAACAAAGCTAGGACTTTTATTGCTGTAAAGAATAACTATTGATTGACATTTGTTACCAATTCTATTAAGATATTATAGAAAATATTATTAGTTGATTGTAAAATATAGGAAAGGAAGTTCGAATGATTAAAAAATTTATCAGATATTATCGGCCTCATATAAAGCTATTTATAATAGATATGATTTGTGCTTTATCAATTTCTATAATTGATCTATTATTTCCAATAGCTACGAGTAAGGTTTTAAAGGAATATATTCCTGAAGGGGCTATAAGAATGGTCGTCATTTTAGGAATAGTTTTACTCGTTTTTTATGTTGTCAGATTTATATTGTCATATATAATTGGATATTATGGCCATATAATGGGAATAAAATTAGAAACTGATATGCGTGAAGATTTATTTAAAAAGATTCAGACGATGGATTATCAGTTCTTTGATGACAAAAAAACTGGAGAATTGATGACCAACTTAACAACACATCTCCACGATGTTTCGGAAATGAGTCATCACGCTCCAGAAGATCTATTCATATCATTTTTGATGTTGGTAGGAAGTTTTACTTATTTATTATTTGTCAATGTATATTTAACACTAATTGTCTTTGTCTTCTTAACTTTTTTAATCATTTACTCAATTTCTCGAAGAAATAAAATGATGAAGGGATTTCGAAACACTAGAAACGCTCAAGGAGAACTGAATGCTGAAGTGGAAAGCAGCATTAGTGGTATTCGCCTGACCAAAGCTTTTCATAATGAAGAATACGAAGAAAAAAAGTTTAATAAAATCAATAGTCTTTATAGATCTGCTAGAACTGAAACATTTAAACAAATAGGATTATTTGGCTCGGGTAATGATTTTTTCATTAACTTAACAAATCTCGCCTTGTTGGTTTTTGGTGGCTATTTTGTCTATCGAAAATGGATTGATTACATTGATCTAACAACATATTTTTTATATGTCAATTTCTTGATAAAACCTATCTCCAGATTGACTAATTCGATGGAACAGTTGCAACAAGGATTTTCAGGGATAGAGAAATTTTATAACATCATGAATGTTGAACCCAAGATTGTCAGCCCTGAAAATGGAGTTGAAAAAACAGAATTTGTTGGTAATGTTGAGTTTAGGGATGTTAAATTTAGTTATACTCATAATGAAGATCAGTATGTTTTGTCAAACTTCACTTTGAAAATACCTTCTGGGAAAAAGGTAGCTCTTGTTGGAGAAACTGGTGTCGGTAAAACAACAATCTCAAAATTGATTCCTAGATTTTATGATGTTGAAAGCGGTGAAGTTCTAGTAGATGATATCGATGTTCGCGATTATGATTTGTATAATCTAAGAGAGGCAATAGGTCATGTTCAACAAGATGTTTTTATTTTTTATGGGACAATAAAAGAGAATATTTTGTATGGAAAACCAGAAGCAACTTTCGAAGAAGTCGTGGAGGCTGCAAAGCATGCGAGAATTCACGACTTTATAATAGGTCTAGAAGATGGATATGAAACTCTTACTGGCGAAAGAGGAATTAGGTTGTCAGGTGGACAACAACAAAGAATTGCTATTGCCAGGTTGTTTTTGAAGAATCCTAAGATTTTGATTCTTGATGAAGCTACATCATCACTTGATAACATTACTGAAAGTTTGATTCAACAATCATTTGATGAACTAGCTAGGAATAAGACAACAATAGTTATTGCCCACCGTCTATCAACAATAAAAAATGCTGATGAAATTATCATCATTGGTAAAAATGGAATAATTGAACGTGGTAAACATGATGAACTGATGAAGAGTAATGGCTATTATGCCAGTCTTTATAATTCAAGCACTACCATTTAAAAATAAAGGACTATTTTTAGAAAATGAAATAGTCCTTTTTTTATGAAACGTTTTCATAAAAAAAACTTTGACATATATATAGATAATGATATAATAGTTCCATACAAAAAAATTAGGTAAAATTTAAAAGATAAAAGAAAAGACTTCTTTTTGAGTATAAATTTTAAATCAAAACCTAATCTAGGTTTTTTTTGTTACTAATCCAGGCTAAATTTTATTGAAAAGATAAGGGAAAAGATTTCCTTTTGAGTATAAGTAAAAAATGGTCCTGTGATGGGATTTTTTATTTTGTTTAGGTGAAAATTTGTTTAAAAGATAGAAGTGATTCTTGAGCATAGTCTTAAAATACCTCTTGAGTATAAAACAAAAGCGCCTTAAACAAGGTACTTTTATTTTTATAAGGAGGTATTATTTATGCGGCGGAAAATTTCTATAGAAGAAAAGGAATGGAAATCAACAATTTAAACAACTTCTTATATGAGAAGAAAGCGCCTAAACGGCAGTGTTCAAACAAAAATAAAAAAGAAAAACAGGAGAAGAAAAATGAAAAAAATTATTTGTTTTATATTATTATTTGTTAGTGTAATTGGTTTAACTGGATGTCAAAAGAACGTTTTAGATGAAATCACAAAAAAGGGAGAAATAGTAATTGTTACTTCCCCAGATTACCCAGCATTTGAATTTATTGATAATTCAAAGACAGGTCAAGATAAATATGTTGGTGCAGATGTTGAATTTATGAAGTATATTGCTGATGAATTAGGTGTTGATTTAAAAATTGAAGCTACTGATTTCGATACTACATTAGCATTATTATCAGCAGGAACTGTTGATTTGGCTATTTCTGGTTTTACTTATAAAGCTGACAGAGCTGAAAACTATGAACTATCTGATGCTTATTATCAAGAAGGAACACAAGGAATTATTGTTTTAAAGAGCGATTATGATAAAAATCAATATAACACATTAGCAAAATTAAACGTCGCTGGTGTTAAGGTTGGTGGTCAAAGTGGATCATTACAATTTGATTATGTTACAAATCAATTACCAAATGCAACGGCTGAAGCATTTGCAAAAATCGCTGATGGACTTTTATTATTAGACAATGGAACAATCAAAGCAGTAGCTCTAGCATCAAGTGTTGCTGAAAATATCCTTACTCAACAACCAGATAAATATGTCTTCTTAGAAGAAACTTTTGAAGTCCCAACTCAAGAAACTCAATTATTCGTTTTAGCTGCAAAAGGCCAAACAG
>JAQUYR010000035.1 GCA_028691715.1 Bacilli bacterium
TTTAATGTTTTAAAAGATGAAGAAGCTTTTATCATCGCTGTTGCTTCAAGAAATCCTCATGAGGATATGGTTTCTTATGAGAACCTTTATCATCAGGAGTATGACATAATAATAAATACAACACCGGTGGGAACTCATCCTGATTTTAATAAAAAACCCTTAGATATAACCAAAATGACCAATATCGAAGTGATTATTGATGTGATATATAATCCATTACGCTCAAAATTGATCAACGAAGCTAAAGAATTGAAGATTAAAACGATTAATGGAATGAGTTTCTTGGTATCTCAGGCTTTTTATTCCCATCAATTATTTAATAATTGTCAATATGACATGAAAATGGTTGGGCAAATTATTGATAATATCTACTATAAAAAATTAAACATTGCCCTAATTGGTATGCCAGGAAGTGGTAAGACATTTCTTGCAAAAGAAATAAGTAAACAGCTCGATCGTCAGATTATAGATGTTGATTCTTTAATTGAAGAAAAAACAGGAAAGACTATTTCTTTATTCTTCGTGGAAATTGGTGAATCGGGTTTTAGAGAGATTGAAAAAGAAACCATTCTTGGTTTTTCACAAGGTGGATATGTTATCGCTACTGGTGGGGGCACAGTTTTGGATGATGAAAACATGTCTAAACTTAAGAGCAACAGCCTAGTTTTTTATTTGCAAAGGGACCGTGAGAATATTATAATTGATAAGGAAACTCGCCCTTTATCCAAGAGTTTAGCAGCTTGGGATGATTTATATATTCAAAGAAAAGAATTATATCTGAAGTATGCTGATATAATTATTGACAATAATCGTCCTTTGGATGTTGTCGTTCAGGATATAATTAAAAAATATAATGATTTTATAGAAAAGGAATGATTGTATGATAATCACATTAAAAAAGGATACTCCTAAAATAGAAATTGAAAAAATTGTTAATCAACTTGAAATAGATGGTTTTAAAGTTGTCGATATGACTAATGATGGGATTCATCTGTTAGGAGTTCTTGGAGATACAAATCTATTGGAAGAACAAAACATTGGTGCTAATGATTGGGTATCTTGTGTGACAAGAATAACAGCCCCATATAAAAAAGCCAGTCGTGAATTTCATCCTCAGGATACCATTATTGATGTCAATGGCATAAAAATTGGGGGAATGGAAGATGTTGTGATAATTGGTGGTCCATGTTCAGTAGAAAACAGGGAGCAAATTATGACTATTGCTGAAGGTGTAGCGAAAGCTGGAGCAAAAATGCTTCGTGGAGGAGCCTATAAATTGCGAACATCACCATATGTTTTTCAGGGCCTAGAAGAAGAGGGCTTATCCTATTTAGTAGAAGCCAAGAAGAAATATAATTTAGGAGTTGTCTCTGAAATTACAACTATTGACAAACTAGACCAATTCATTGAAGATGTTGATATCATTCAAGTTGGCGCTCGTAATATGCAAAATGTTGAATTGCTTAAGGCTTTGGGAAAAATTGATAAACCGATTCTTCTTAAGAGAGGCTTAGCAAATACTGTTGAAGAATGGTTGATGAGTGCCGAATATATCTTGTCTGGTGGTAATTCTAAGGTTATTCTTTGTGAGCGAGGAATCAGAACTTTTGAAAAAGCAACAAGAAATACCCTAGATCTTTCGGTCATTCCTTTGATTAAAAAGATATCACATCTACCAATAATTGTTGACCCATCACACGCAACTGGTCATTGGGAATTAGTAGAAGCCATGTCCCTTGCAGCAATTGCTGCTGGAGCTGATGGATTATTGATTGAAGTTCATAACGATCCTCAAAATGCTCTTAGCGATGGTCAGCAATCACTTAAGATGAAGAATTTCACCTCATTAATTGAAAAAGGTAGAAGAATTGCCCGAGTGATTGGACGCGATATCTGATGAATGTTAAAATTTATCCCGGGAAAGCTCATGGATTGGTTAGTTGTCCACCTTCTAAAAGCCTTCTTCATCGGGCTATTATCTGTGCTGCTTTAGCAAAGGGCAAGAGTAAAATATATAATATTTCTTTGAGCGATGACATTATGGCAACTATTAATTGCTTAAAAGCTTTAGGAGCAAAAATATTGATTGAAAACAATCATATAGTTGTCAATGGTATTGAAGATTTTGGTGAGATTAGAAAAATCCTTTTAACAAAGGAATCAGCATCGACTTTAAGATTTTTGATTCCCCTTTGCACTTTGTTTAAAAATAAAATTGTCATCGAAGGCTCAAGTGATTTATTTAAGCGACCTCTTGATGTTTATGAGGATATTTTTAATAAACAAAATCTTGGTTTTAAAAAAATAGGAAACAGACTATTGCTTGATGGAAATCTTCAGAGTGGTGAATATCTACTTCATGGAAATATTTCAAGTCAATTTGTAAGCGGATTGCTATTTCTCCTGCCTTTATTGGAAGCACCATCAACTATTAAAATAATTCCCCCCCTTGTTTCCAAAGGATATATCGATTTAACAATCGATGTGCTAAAAGCTTTTGGAATAACAATAATGAAAAGGTCAGAAACCGAATTTTATATTCCAGCTTTACAGATATACAAAACTAAAGATTACTTTTGTGAGGGAGATTTTTCTCAGGCGGCATTTTTCGCAGCACTAGGAACTATCAATGGTGATGTGGAATGCCAAAATATTGTCAGAGAGAGTTTGCAACCAGATAAGAAGATTTTAGATATCCTGGAGGATTTCCATGCTCAAATCATAAAAACACCATCAGGATATCGTTTTATTGAATCAAAAATGACAATGGCAGATATAGATATAACAAATTGTCCTGATTTAGGACCTATTCTTGCTTGTATAGTTACGAAATCTTCAAAACCAATAGTAATAAAGGGTGTAGGAAGGTTGGTCTATAAAGAATCTAATCGCTTGGTAGCCATTTGTGATAATCTTCAGAAATTTGGTATTGAGACAGAGTTAATCTCTTCAGATGAATTAAAGATCTATCCAAGTGATATAAAAGTAGAGGAAGATATAAATAGTTATAACGATCACCGAATTTTTATGGCTTTTGCTGTTCTAGCAACAATTGCTGATAAACCTGTTACCATTAAAAATTATGAATGTATTAATAAATCGTATCCTGAATTTTTAAGGGATCTAGAAAAATTAGGAGTAAGAATAGAATATCTGAATGAAAAAGGAGACTAAAATATGCGACTTTGGCATCATTTATTAATTCCTTATTTACCAAATTTACAGCTTATTTCCCAGTGGCGAGAGTTAAATTCGATTTATGCTAGGCAAAACAGGCATATTCTGATCAACTATGTTTATGAATATCCTCTCAGTCATCTATATAATTATAGTTTATTAATAATGGAAGAAATGAAAAAGCGGGGGATAAAAGTTCGAAGCTACCAAAAATTTAATAATTACTTCAAAGAAAAAAATTTCGAAGATATCGCTGAGATTTATCAATTTCACCATAATGATGAATACTTAAGGATTTGTTGTTGGAACTTATATGAAAAAATGATAAGAGGACAGAATTTTACCGGTGGGAATATTCTATATATTAAAGAGATAATTGATAAATAAAATAAATTTTTAAGAGAAATCGGAGAGATTATGAAAGTATTAGCAATAATTGATTCATTCAAGGGGACGCTATCTTCAAGAGAATTAGGGGAATTAACTAAAAGTGTTTTATCAAAAAGAAAAATAAAGTGTGATTATCTTGCTATATCTGATGGCGGTGATGGTTTTCTTGAATGTCTTGAAAGCATCATCAAAATAAAAAGAGTTTACTGTAAAGTGAATGATCCCTTATTTAGAACGATTGATTCTTTTTATCTATTCGATGAAAGTTCTAAGACAGCTTATATTGAAATGGCTCTAGCAAGTGGAATAAATCTACTCAAAAAAGAGGAATTAAATCCCTATTTAGCATCCACTTATGGCACTGGTGAATTGATAATGGATGCAATTCAAAAAAAAGCTAGGAAGATAATTATTGGTATTGGTGGAAGTGCAACAAATGATGGTGGTACTGGTTTACTAGAAGCGATGGGTGTTAATTTCTATAGCCATAACTTGTTACTTCAAAAGATGAATGGAGATAAATTAGGATTTATTACCGATATCGATGATGTAAAGTTTCAAAAAACAATCAATGGAATTGAATTTGTTACCTTGAATGATGTTAAAAATCCTTTACTTGGTAATTTAGGAGCAACTCGTGTTTTTTCCAAACAAAAGGGAAGTAACTCAGAGGATATCTTTATTTTAGAGACAAAGATGCGTAATTATGCTAACATTTGTACTAAAAAATTCAATAAAGATAACAATGAATTTCCTGGATCTGGAGCAGCAGGAGGAATGGGTTATGCAATTAAAACATTTTTTAATGCTCCATTTTATCAGGGAACAGAATATATTTTGGATTTGATCAATTTTGAGAAAATTATCTGTAACTATGATTACATAATAACTGGAGAGGGGAAAATAGATAATCAAAGCCTATTAGGGAAAGTGATCTTTGCTATTAAAAAGAGAACATCTTCTCAAGAAGTCATTTTAGTTTGTGCCATAAATGAATTGTCTCCTGAAGAAATTGTTAGAAATAATATTAAAAAAATTTATTCAATTGTACCTAGTTTTGCCACTATTGAGGAATCAATGAATAACCCAGAAAAATATTTCAAGATTTTATGTGAGAATATAGAGTTTAAATAAAAAATTGCCATTTGGCAATTTTTTTATATGACTAAATAAAGAGAAAATAAAGAAAAGAATAGAATTGCTGATGATAAAATTACTCCATAGCGAGTGAATTGCTTGAAGCTAAAGTCTATTCCCTGTTTCTTTAAAATATTCATCCACATTATTCCAGCAAGGGCACCAATTGGAGTCAGAAAAGCTCCAATATTTGAACCAATTATTGTGGCATAAATCCCATAAAGCATTGTTGAAGAATTTATACCATTAAGAATAAAGGAGTAAGCAAGAGTCATAGGTATATTATTTATTAAATTATCGACTAATGATGATGTTACTCCATATATAAAAATAGTCTTGAATTTACTATCGAATGATAAATTATTGAACAAAGAGGCAATATGACCAGTAATACCGTGGTAATTCAATGCTAAAACTATTGTAAACATCGATAGAACAAAGATTATTAAACTCCAGGGAGCACGCTTATAGGTACTGATTAGAATTTTTTGATTTCCCTGTTTTATTCCAAATAAAAAGACAATAATTGATAGAAAAAGCACTGATAAAAAACATATTAACCACATTTCGATATTGATATATTTAGAAATAGCAATGAGAAATATGCAACAAAGCAATACTAGAAGAGAAATTATCATTAAAGGTTTATGCTTAATGGTTATTTCTATTTTTTCTTTCAGAATAAAATTTTTTTGAAGACTTTTATGAAATAAGAGAAGGAGAACTAAAATTGAAGTGATACCCGCGCTAAGTGTTGGAATTATCATTACTTTAAAGTATTCAATAAAATCGATATCGAATGTTGAGGCCAAATAGATATTTGTTGGGTTGCCTATATACAAAGTCATGCTATAGGTATTGGCAACAACAAATTCCATAACTAAATAGGGAAGAGGATTAATTTTTGCAGCCTTAGTAAAATAGCAGATGAATAGTGTAAAGGTGATGATAATGATATCGTTGCTGGTAAATATTGTTAAAATAGCAATAATTAGATATAGGGTAAAGAAGAGTTTGCATTGCGAGCCTTTAACAAAATTAATGGCTTTGATGGCGATATAATTAAAGAAATCAAGTTCATCTAGAGTTATTGAAATAAGTGATATGCTGATGAAGATGATGAGAATTCGCACAGGATTTATGGAATTGTTAGTTATAAGACTATTAAAAAGTACATTTAAAGGAAGACAATCAAAGATTAAAATAAAAATAGCACCAACAAAAGCAACAATCCAAAAGGTTTCTACTTTGATTTTTCCCAGTTTAATAACTGGCTTTTTTAAGATTAATATGATCATCATTATGCTTGTAATAAGACTAATGATAATTGTAGTAAACATTATAACACTTCCTAAGCAAATGAATTATACCTTCAATTTAATTATTAAGCAACAGATATTTTGGGAATACGTTTTCGCAAATTTCATTGGAAATTTTCTTTTATAAATATTACTTTTTATAGCTTAAATTGATAAGAAACATAAAGAAAATTAAATTAAAAGGAAAATGAAAATGTTTTGTAAAAAAAAATAAAACTTACTATTTCAAAAAGGGAAGTTTTGGTGTATAATATGATAAACAATAAGGTATATGAAGATAAAGGAGAAAAATATGGAAAGATATGAATTGAATAAAAACTTAGCTCAAATGCTTAAAGGTGGCGTAATTATGGATGTTACCAATGTTGAAGAAGCAAAAATTGCTGAGCGCGCTGGAGCTGTAGCTGTTATGGCTTTGGAGAGAGTTCCCTCTGATATAAGAAAAGAAGGCGGAGTCGCAAGAATGAGCGATCCTAAAATGATAAAAGAAATAAAAAAAGCTGTCAGTATTCCTGTTATGGCCAAGGCTAGAATTGGTCACATTGTTGAAGCTCAAATACTTGAAGCTCTAGGAATTGATTATATTGATGAATCAGAGGTATTAACTCCAGCTGATGACCTATACCATATCAACAAACACGAGTTTAAGGTTCCCTTTGTTTGTGGAGCTCGAAATATTGGTGAAGCATTACGCCGTATTGGTGAAGGTGCTAGTATGATCAGAACAAAAGGAGAAGCGGGAACAGGAAATGTTGTTGAAGCTGTAAGACATATGAGAGCGATGATGTCAGCTATTAACACTTTGAAAAATATGCCTAAAGAGGAATTGATGACTTTTGCTAAGGATAATAATGCTCCTTATGATTTAGTATGCTGGGTTGCTGAAAATGGTAAACTTCCAGTTGTTAATTTTGCTGCTGGTGGAGTTGCTACTCCCGCTGATGCTGCTTTAATGATGCAACTTGGTAGTGAAGGAGTATTTGTCGGTTCTGGTATTTTTAAATCAAGCGATCCAGAGAAAATGGCTAAAGCTATTGTCAAGGCTGTTGCTTTCTATAATGATCCAAAGATTGTTGCTGAAGTTTCAGAAGATTTACCAAAGGCAATGAAAGGTATTGCTATTGAAACAATTCCTAGCGAGGAAAGACTAGACAAGCGTGGATGGTAAGATGGTCATTGGTATTTTAGGTTTCCAGGGATCAGTCATTGAACATCAAAAAATGATTGAGAAACTGGGAGAAAAGTATAAAATTGTTAAAAAAATAGAGGATTTGAAAGGAATTGATGGAATAATTTTCCCTGGTGGTGAGAGCACTACTATGGCTAAACTTCTTCACATATTCGGTCTTTACAGTCCACTTAGGGATGCTATTGCGAATGGACTTCCCGTATTTGGAACTTGTGCTGGAATGATTCTTCTAGCTAAAGAGATAGTTGGTGAAGAACCTCACTTTGGCTTAATGGATATTAAAGTTCGTCGTAATGCCTATGGTAGTCAGATTGATTCCTTTAGTACTCATCAAAAAATTGAAGAGTTTGGTAATCATGAAATTCCTTTGGTCTTTATAAGAGCACCTTGGATTGAAGAGATAAGTGGTGAAACACGAGTTTTATATAGGCTAGATGGAAAAATCGTCTGTGCTCGGGAAAATAATATGTTGGTATCATCGTTTCATCCAGAATTGACTAATGATTTAAGTGTACATCAGTATTTTATAAGAATGATAGAAGAAAATAATAGAGGATAGAATGTTTATGAGGGATAGCAGTATTGAATTGATTAGAAAGCATTTTTGCTTAGAAACCGAAAAAATTGAAAAAGGTACTAATATTGTCGGGTTCTCTGAGCAATTGAACAAGGAAATAATGCTATTTGAATTATTCAAGAACTTCATAATCTATTCCGACATTGATATATTCAATATTATAAAGAAGAATAAGCGGATGAATATCGAGAAAGCCACAAAAATAATTGGGAAAGAACATGAAATTGTTGAAACAACTGATGAAAAGTATTATTTTCTCGATGGTGAGTCAAAGTGGAATCCTCAGGACATGGAAGGTTTAGAAATAAGAAATTTACAGACGAGCGACCAAAAAGCTATAGATGCTTTGAAAAAGAAATGTAAAGAAAACGAAGTGGACTTAGGTCAGGTGAATTTAGGAGATATTTTACCAATTGGTGGTTATATCGGTAACAAACTTGTTGGAATAGCAAGTATACTCGATATAAATGGAATATATGATATTGGAGTAATCGTTCATCCACAATTTCGTAACCGTGGTGTTGGTAGAAGTTTAGTAACACATCTGATTGCTTATAGTCTTCTTGAAAATAAGCTCGTTCGTTATTTAACAATGGTCAAGAATGGACCTAGTATGGGAATCGCTAAGAGTCTTAATCTCCCAGAAGTCGTTAAATATCGAAAGATAAAACTTAAATAACAGATAAAAGTCTCATTTTTAAGTGAGACTTTTTTAATTTACTATTTTTTTCAATAATTGCTTTCTATAATTTATAAATATCTTTTTAAGAACTCGATAATGTGATATAATGGTTAGAGAATTTTGAGGTGAATTGATATGCAAGAGATAAAAAAACTTCCTAAGAGGTTTGTAGAGATAGGTGATTTAAAAGTCGGTAAGAACAATAACATTTGTGATGTACCTGGAGTATTGGTTGGACATTACAGTCTCAACAATGAAGAACACAACACAGGAATTACAGCTGTTTTACCACATGGCGAAAATCTTTTTAAAAAGAAGGTTCAGGCTGCATCTTTTGCTTATAATGGCTTTGGCAAATCGATTGGTTTATTACAAATCGATGAATTGGGTACCATAGAAACCCCAATTCTCTTGACAAACACTTTAAATGTTGGAAAGGTTTGTGATGCTTTAGTCGATTTCTCTTTAAAAAACAATCCTGAAATCTGTGTGACAACCGGAACTGTTAATCCTGTTGTAATGGAGTGTAATGACAGTAGACTAAATAATATCAGAGAAATAGTATTGGGAAAAGAGGAAGTGACATCGGCTATTACCTCAGCAAAAAACAATTTTTCTCAAGGTGGAGTCGGAGCTGGAAGTGGAATGGTCTGCCATGGACTAAAAGGAGGAATAGGTTCTTCCTCAAGAATTGTTGAAATTGATAATCAGGAATATCACCTTGGAGTACTGGTGAATTCCAATTTTGGTTCCTCAAATTCAAGGGGGTTAATTTTTAAGGGCAGAAATATTGGTGAGGAAATATATTCGATGAATAAAAGCGTTGGTGATCTGGATAAAGGCTCAATTATAATAATTATCGCTACTGACATCCCTTTAGATAATCGTCAACTAAAACGAGTTGCTAAAAGGGCGGCTTTGGGGCTTGCTCGAACAGGTTCATTTGCTGGAAATGGCAGCGGTGATGTCTTTTTAGCCTTTACAACAGCTAATACTGAAGCACATTTTTCTAAGGAAAGTTTCAAAAAAATAGAATTACTTCGCGATGATTGTCTAGAAAAAGTATTCAAAGCAACTGTTTTTGCTACAGAAGAAGCTATTTTAAACTCCTTGCTTTATAGTAAATCCCTAAAAGGTTATAGAGGCGAGGTAAAATCAATTAGCGAATATAAAAACTTATACGAAGATTTATTGATCAAGGAATGAGTGGTGAAAAAATGGAATATGTTTATGATTTAGGAATAATTGGAGGAATGGGACCCGAAGCAACAGCTGAAATATTTAAAAGGATAATAGATCATACAAAAGCATTTCGTGATCAGGATCATATGAAAATATGTGTATTGAATAATACCAGTATTCCTGATAGAACAGCTTATATAGAGAATAAAATTAATAATCCTCTACCAAAAATTAATGAAGCTATTAGGGATCTCATCACATTAAAAACAAGATGTTTTATTATTGCCTGTAACACTGCCCATTACTTTGAGGACATGTTGGTCTATGATGACAGAATAAAATTTTTTAGTATAGTTAGTGAGACATTAGATTATATAAATAAATTCTATCCTACTAAAAAGGTCTATATTTTAGGAACTAATGGAACAAAGAATGCGATGATATATAGCAATAATCCTCATAAAGGTAGTCTAGACATCACATATCCAGAAGATAATAGTCAAAAGATGGTGATGAAGGCGATAACTGATACAAAAAATGGAACTTCTAAAAACGAAATTTTAACAAGTTTAAAAGAAACTATTAAAGAAATAAGTAATGGTAATATGGAATATCTTTTTGTATTAGCCTGTACAGAACTATCCTTGTATAAAAATGATTTGGAAAAAGATTTTTTTGTGCTAGATGCTATGGATATTTTAATAGAAAAAGTGATTACTGAATGTGGGTATGAATTAAAATGATGAGGTGTAGTGAGAACTACACTTTTTATTTTAAGTAATTTATTGCTCAAATAAAAGTTATATGATAAAATGATGTCATCATGAGCAAAAAAATTGCTACAATGTTTCTAATTTGAAAGGAGAAACTTTAAATGAAATTAAATTCAAAAAAGATTTTTTGGGTTGGTTTTGCATTTATGATTATTTGTTTGTTTTGGCAAATATATGATAATATAGTTGCTAAAATGCTGATCAATTCCTTTGGACTAGATCAATTTTGGTCTGGTGTAGTTCTAGCTATTGATAATGTTTTAGCGTTATTCATGCTTCCACTTTTCGGAGCATTATCGGATAAGACTAAAACCAAATATGGTAAAAGAACACCATATATTTTCTTTGGTACGCTAGCTGCAGCCCTATTATTTATTGGAGTTGCTTTATTTGATAATATGCAACAAAAAGCTGTTACTGATTATGGTATCCCT
Source organism: Bacilli bacterium (assembly GCA_028691715.1). GTDB lineage: Bacteria > Bacillota_I > Bacilli_A > ML615J-28 > CAG-698 > JAAYBG01. The sequence continues at coordinate 10,861 of JAQUYR010000035.1, forward strand.
GCAGTTATTGAAGTTGTAGAAGAAGATGATCCTAATTTTGGCCTTTTTACATATCGCGGTATGCTTTATGGAGATACTGATGCGGGAACATATGGTACAAAAGAAGCAGCTACAACTGTAAGATCAGCTGAAGTTTTGCAATACACAAAGCAAAATGTGATATATTTTATTCTCTTTATGATAGTTCTTTTACTCGTTTTGATTGCCATGGCGACATATCGTACTCCAGCGGTTTCTTTGATGCCTGATGTCACGCCTAAACCATTAAGGAGTAAAGCAAATGCTATTATTAATCTAATGGGAACAGCAGGAGGGATAATTGCTTTAGCTTATCCAATGTTGCTTGCTAAATTTACTAATAGTTATATTGTTACTTTTGCTGTTTTAGCTCTGTTGATGATAATTTTCTTAGGCATTTTCATGTTAAAGGTTAAAGAACCAAAGCTTGTTCAAGAAATGCATGAAGAATCTCGTAAATATGGTATTGAAGAAGAAGTTGTTGTTGAAACCGAAAAACAAAATGGTCCTGATATGTCTCCAGAAGTTAGAAAGAGCTTTTACTTAATAATGGCTTCAATTATCTTTTGGTTTATGGCATACAACGCTGCTACAAGTAAATTCTCAGTATTTGCTGAGGATGCTTTAGACATGGGATACAATATACCATTACTGATAGCTCAAGGAGCAGCGGTTATCTCTTACATTCCAATTGGTATTATTGCCAGTAAATATGGTCGAAAGAAGACAATCATGGCAGGTATTATCATTCTGTTTAGTGCCTTTTTGCTTGGTTCAATTGTAGCATTTACAAAAACAAAACCATTAATCTATGTTACAATGGGAGTTGCTGGAATTGGATGGGCTACTATAAATGTTAATTCTTATCCTATGGTTGTAGAAATGTCTAAAGAAGGAAACATTGGTAAGTATACAGGTTACTATTACACTGCTTCGATGTTTGCGCAAATCATAACCCCAATGTTATCTGGAGCAATAATGGCTTTAGTTAACACGAAAATTTCTTCTGGCTTTGGATATCGAGTATTATTCCCATATTGTGTCTTATTCTGTATAATTG
>JAQUYR010000036.1 GCA_028691715.1 Bacilli bacterium
AGGGCGACAATTGGAAATTGTCTTTGCAGTTCAGGGAATAGAAATCCCAAAACCAACAATTCCATTAATGTGGCGGGTCGGTAACCAGCTTTATCCATTTTTGATATCGCATCGTCTGAACTGATGTTGCGATTGAAATGGAAAAGCTTTGCAGATACTTCTATCTTTTTTCCAACCATCTCGGGAGAAACTGGGAAATTTTTAGCATTAATGTCGCTGTTTTTCCAATCGTAGTTGCCATCAGCGATAACTTGTTCAACCGTTTTTGTGTAATCGACTACTAACTTAATTTCGTATGTGGCGTCGATTACTTTTTCGCTTTGAACGTTGTTGTTTTTTTCGATAAGTTCGATGACTTGTGAAGCAGAAAGATTACTGCTTTCAATCACTTCAATTACTTTCTGGGTTTCTTCTGTATTCATTTTCATGACCGATAATTTTATTTGGTTATTATTATTTTAAAAAACTATAAATATATTATATCATTTTAATTAATTTTTGTCAATGTTTTAAAAAAACAAAAGAACTTGACGTTAATCAAGTTCTTAGGTTTTTTAGCTAGTATTAGCTATGTAATCGGGTCTATCCGATACTAAATATTCTTGGCGGAGAGAGAGGGATAGCGGAGCGATTATATCGCCCCTTTTGCCTGCGCCTCCGCCAGCTGGCGGACGGAAGCGCTAATTAAAATTAGCGTTTCGCTCGCTATCCTCGGCAAACGAACCGGAGACTTCTCACTACCTTTCTCACACAACAATTAAAAAACAGACACAAGTGTCTGTTTTTTAATTGGCGGGCTACTCGAGTTAAGTGCCACCACATAGCAATATTATAAGGGTTTTTTGATGATTTTTCAATACTGGATTTAGGCACTCGGGTCGCTATTTAAATTAATATTGTTTTGAAAATCCTCTAAAATATTAATCGATCCCAAGTCTATATTCTTAAAAGCTTCAAAGGCATTACCACCTTTTGACTGTTCAAACATAGAACTATTTTTCATCCTATTATTCAAAGTAACAACAGATAATAACAAATCAACAGATTTGTCAGCCGCATTTTTATTTTTAATCAAAGTCACTGTTTTAAGAAAATTTTGAAATTCTGGGTTTGAATAAGTTTCACTGATAAACTCATCAACCGAAGATAAACCGTAATAATCTTCCTTGTCTTCATTGGTGGTGTTTTTTATAACCAGTGAATACAATTCTCTATATTTATTATGCACCGGTAGTTTATCTATGGTATTTTTTATATCTGTCAAGCTATAAATTAAATTTAACCCCGAAGAAATATCTGCTCCTTTAAAAACATTATGAAATAACTCATGTAATACTGTTACATAAAACCTTCCAATGTCAGCAGAATTAGCGTAAGTAAAATCTATATACAAAGTGTTATTTGCTTGTCTGTACTCTGCATTTGTATACCCACCTCTATCGTCGCCAAGATAATTTAAACTCTTAAAAACAACTTTAGTTTTTTCTAAATTTAAAAAAGTCTTTAATTTCTCAAATACATGCTCAAAACCTGCATTTGTTTCAAAGTTAGACATTTTCTCCACTAGCTCCCTAGCATTATTTACATCATGAATTTCTAATACATATTTCAGAGGTTCAGTTTTTAATTCTTCCAAAACTTCTTCTTTGGTTTTTCTGGTATTTATATTATTTTCACTTTCTCTATTAGAGGGGCAAGATTCTTTTATCATACTTATTTAATAAAATAAATTATAAATCAAGGCACTCGGGTCTTCCGATACTAAATATTCTTGGCGGGCTACCTCGGGCTGGAACCGTGGTTTCAGCAAGTCCAGTAAGGCTTTTCGGTGATATTTAAAATATTCAATAAATAAGATCCTCGTGCGCTATGGTTTTTTAAAAAAGTGACAAAAGTGACACAGGAATTGATATAAAAGTTACAAATAGGTGTAACTTTATTCATCAGCAATAAATTCCAATATTTCTCTGGTTGTCCTAATTTGCTTACCATTAGGTAGTTTTATAGTTGTTTCTATTTTTTCTGTTACCTCCTCTGGCGCTTGCTGATTATCCTCTACCCTTATTTCTCCAGTTGTACCATCAATTACTATATGGGCCTTACTGCCAGAACCATCTCTTTTACCAACCAAAACATGCTGATCCTCACCCTGTATTCTTGATTCAATAAAGAACTGATCGTCACCAATTCTTTTTTTAATAGTTTTTTCTGCTAAATATTGCTGGAAAATATCAATATATTTCTCTATTTTTTGCCAGGCATTATCAACCGGAAAGCCTGCTGAATTAGACCACCAAGAATCTGGTTTTGCGTTTGAAGTAATTTTTCTTAATCTTAAACCTGGTAAAGAGCTTACATCTAAAACTGAATTTAAATATTCAAAGATAGTGTCACGAATTTTTACAGCTTCACTAGTTAATAATAAATTCTCTCTTAAAGCGGTTTCATTACTCCAAATTAATTTTGATATTTCTTTGTCATTCATATCTTATAAGCCTTTGTTTATATAATGAAATACCGAGTTTTCCAAAATAAAAGCTTGATTATCTTCTAATTCAATAATAGGATATCCAGTTCTTTTTTTAAACTCATCTAACTGCGGATTTAATTCTTTTCTGTAATGAGGATAAATTATATAATCAGTTAGACAGAGACCCTTTAAGTCTGTGAGTCCGATATTATTAGGGTCTTCGTCCCCGGCAATGGATATATCTGGTCCCGCCAAAATACTGCCAGCGCTAACACCAACGTAAGTGCTATTTTCTCTTTTAGAAAAGTCTACTATGAATTTATCGATCTCAGTTTTTCTTACTCTATCTAAATAATCAAAGGTATTCCCTCCACAAACAAAGACCACGTCATATTCTTTATTAGCGATAAATTTTTCATTACCTAATTTAAAAACATCAATATCTTGAGCGCCTGTATTTTTAATTTCTTTCAAAGTTTTATCAAGATAAAAAGCATCTTGTTCTGAGTCTTGAATAGAAACAACCAAAAAAGATAAATCTTTAGGCTCTTTTGGCAAAAAGCTTGTTTCGAAATGACGTGAAATATCTAAATTTTCTAAACCAGTTGATGTTAAAAATAGTTTCATATTTTGAAAATTAATTATCCTGCTCAAATCTCTTTAATATTTGTAAATAATCATCTTGCAAATCACTATTAATTTTAGGATGATTTAATGAGGCTATCTTACCATTATTCTTAATGATACATAAGGGATTTTTTTATAAATGTTTTATTTAGAATCACTTGTCACTATTTCATATTCGGCTACTAAAATCATTTTATCGCATATAGGGCATCTAACATCTAAAGCAACGCTGCTATCTGTATTAATATTATCACTAGATTCAGGTGTGCCTTCCCAATCGCATATAGGACATTTAATTTTCATATCACGCTTAAAATCTCCAATGTCAATTATTTTAGCTGGATATTTATCCATAAATTCACTCGAGCCCAACATTCTTAACTTATCAGCTAAAAAAACTAAATCTCGATACAAAGGATTGTCTGCCCATCTAGTTACTATGGCTGAAATAACTTTTAATTGATGAACTATTATTTCTTCCTTAGAGGCGTTAAACCTATTAAAAGTTTCATCACCATACCTATTATAATCATCAACTAATTCTGAGTAATTGGCCAAAACATCAGCTGATTTAACTAATAAAGAATTATTGGAAAATTTTTTTATATGTGTTAACGCATCTTTTTTTCTTTCTTCCCATGACAAATCTCTATTTTGCTCAGTGACACTTAAAACTAATCTTGTAACATCTTTCCCAAATCTCTCAGTTATCATATCTGGTGTTGTTTTTTTATCTTTTGGGCTATCTTCTATTGTGTCATGAAGTATTCCGGCAACAATAACATCTTCTGATGCCTTAGCTAAAGATAATATTATTCCAACTGTTAAGGGGTGGGTTATATAAGGAATAACCTTGCCCTTTCTAGTTTGTTGCTGATATTGATTGTGTGTTTTACTAGCAAATTTAATTGCCCTTCTTATTTTGTCAGTATAAATTGAGAATATCATATTTTTAGTTAAATTTATTAATTACTGTTGAATAATTATTCAAAATTATATAATCTTTATGATTAATTTCAGAATTTATAAATATAAATCTGCTGTTAACTTAATATTAACTACCAACAAATCTCAGCTTTCCCTCCAATTGATTCATTTAAATAGGTCTGAGCATCATAATAATCACCAATTCTGTCTATTAAGCCATTTTCTAATGCCATTTCTCCTGGCATAGACGAACCATCGGCCAATAATTTCACCTTTTCAATCGGTAAATTGCGATTTTCTGCGACTGCTTTAATAAAAATATTGTGAGTTATTTCCAAATCCCTCATAATCAACTTTTTCTCTTCTTCGGTTAAAGGCTTATCTGGACTACCATAGTCCTTAAATTTACCAGTACTTAGAGAATTATAAGTTAAACCATCTTTTTTATTTTTTTGAGTGTTATCAAGATAGGACATGGTGACACCAATACTACCTATATCTGACAAAGCTGAGGCAAAAATAATATCAGCGCCACTAGCGGCCCAATAAGCTGCTGAAGTAGCGGCGCTACGAACAAAAACAATAGTTGGTTTATTGGATCTTTTTAAAGCTTTGGCAACCTCTTCAGCGGCTACAGCAGATCCACCATAGGAATCAATTTCTAAGATTATAGCCTTTATTTCTTCATCTGACTCCGCTTCCTCAATCATAGCTAAAATATAATCAGAGGCAGTTTCATCATACAACTGACTACCATCCTCTGCTATGCTGCTATCGGAAATATAAGTAACCAAATCACCTCTTAACTCAATACCTTGAACATTGCATATATCATCAGATTCATCATCTGAATAATCCGTATCAGTGTAATCCTCACCATAATAGCCTAAATCAAATTGATAACTTATTTCATCCTTAACAATTATAAAAGCACCAAGAAAAATTATTAAAAAGGCTAGACCTTTAATCATCTTTTTAAATGAAGGTCTTTTCCAATTTCTAGGGTTTAATTTGCTGTAATTAATTTCTGCTTTACAGATTTTAAAATGGAGAATTCTTTTTAATAAGCCTGGCATAAAATTATATTCTTAAAAATTAATTATCCTGCTCAAATCTCTTTAATATCTGTAAATAATCGTTTTGAAGATCACTGTTAATCTTAGGATGATTTAGTTGAGTTATCTCACCATGATTTTTTATTATGTTAGCTATTTCATCCATATAAAATCCATCCAAAGTGGCAATAAATAGATACGACGGATTCCAGGATTGACTCATTCTGTTCGCAGCCTTAAGCGTATATTCCGAGCTTAAAGAACGCTGATATTTAACCTCTATTAATTTTACCTGTCTGGTATCTCTATCAATAACCGCAAAATCGGGAGCGGTTCTTAATGTTTCAATCATCGGGTTGCTTTCATTAAACCCTTGTTGAATCATTTCAGGGATGACTTTTTCATAACCAAATTCCAAAACAGTAAAATTACCCGATTCCCTAAACATTTGTGAAAATATTGTTTCGGCGATTTTGCCTTTAACAAGTTGTCTAGTGAAATTTACATTACTCATATTATTTTAATTAATTCTTTCCAAATAGCATACATGGCATAAGTATCCATATAGCAATATTTTAAAAGATTTTTAGCAGTCTCATTTTTTTCTTCTTCAGAACTAGCGTTTAGAATTTTTTCAAACCACGCTTCCATGGCCGAGCCACCCTCCCTTATCGCTAATTCTTTATAACTTAATTCTGGGACTAAAACGGGTAAGACTTTTTTAATCGATGTACTTCCTTTAAAATTAGGATGGACATGCATCTGTTTATGAAATACATCCATCAAATCATAGATCCTATTATTTATATCGGAAAGAAATTCTCTATTACTTGGACTTAATTCTCCTAATTCTGAGTTTCTGGTTCGTTCAAATGGTTTGTACCAAACAATAACATTGCCCTCTGGTCCGATAGATTCTTTCAGAGCAGAAATTATTCCTTCGGTTGGATCAGAATTATCTGTATGGAGATATTCGTGATGTTCTATGTCACCGTCAGAACTATTTAAAACATGTAAGGAAAACTGGAAAGGAATGTGTTGATATGGTTTAAATCCTTTAAATAGAGGAATGGCTGGCGGATATGTTTCATAATCTAAAAAATACAAAGGATAGCTAAGCGATTCTAATTCATTTTTTATAGCCGAATGATCTATAATTGGTATTTGGCTCTTATGTACATCAGTTTGGTTTCTCTGTGTGTCTGATAATTTGAAACCATCGGGAATATCATTAATATCCAAAATTCCAGAATTTACTAATTCAGCCAGTTTTTTCTTGCTTAACCCTATACGAGAAAGGTCATGAATTGAATATTCTGGAACCTCTGGATGAGAACAATGAAAAGTTGAACAATGATTACTGCGTCCTTGATATATACAAGTACATTCCAAAGCATTCTCATCTTCTTGAAAAAGAGCTTCTTCGGCTTTATTCATTCTTTCTCTAGTAGCATCTTCTCTTTCTAAGATTTTGTCGGTTACATCATCTATAACAAAAAGTTCGTGAATATTTATTTCATCACCACGAATATATTCTTTATTTAAATGGATAATATTAACTCTTCCGATTTTAACGCCATAATCACACAAGACCACATACTGAAAAGCGGCATCCTCAACATGATCTCGCTCTTCACCATTTTCTTTCAAAGTATTTGTACCTTTTATTTCGTATAGATTCCAGCAATCATTATCCTTATCGTATTCTAAAACATCATTTCTGGCTAAAAAATTTCCCAAAATAAAAGTTGATTGAAAAATAACAGGCTGTTTATCTTTGATATATTGCTGTGTTTTTGTTGTCGCCGCTTCACCAAATTCTTCAATCAAAATTCCAGACGGAAAAAGTTTTCTCGCCCATAATTCAACTAAATTTCCATTAGCGACTAAGCTTTTTTCGAAAGCGGACAACTCAAATTTAGATGCTAGCTCTGGTTTATATTGTTTTAGCCAGGCATTCTTAGCACAAGTTAGAAACTCAAGATAAATTGTTTTTGTAATGTGTTGCATTTATTTATTCTCTAAAATTGGATTTATGCCAAGCTCTTCTAGTTTTGTCCATAAACTATCAAGAGCGCTTTCTTTGTTTCTATAGAACGAACTACCAGATATTCTCCAAAATTCCCAACCAGCTCTTCTAAGTTGTCTTTCTCTAAACTGATCTTCTTCCCAGTTTTCAAGAGTATGATATTGATCACCATCACACTCAACGGCTAAACGAGCGTTATCACCCTGAATAACTAAGTCGATTCGATAGCCAATTACTGGATATTCTGGAAGAACTTGATAACCCTTATCTATTATAAGATTACCAACATCATAGGAAAATTGAGACGCTCTTCCAGAATCAAACTCCTTCTTTAATATTTTTCTTCCAGCTTCCAGTTCCTCTGTTTTTGGATCGTAATACCAGTTTAATATTTTATACCTCCAGTCATCCTGATTTCTAAATTCTTCTACTGGGATAGAATGATATAAAAATACCTGATCACGCCCTCTTGTAGCAGCGACATTAAACCTCTGGGCTGTTCCTTTGTCTGTTATCGCTCTTACCGTATCATTTGGATTATTTGGATCCAAAGCTTTTACCATTGATAAGAATATTACATCACGTTCATCCCCCTGGAACGCATAAGCATCTCCGCAAACAATATTTCTTTCTTCAATAATTTTCTCACCTATTTTTGGATGTCTTAGAAGAAGTTCTTTTATATATTTTGCCTGGTCCTCTGCTAAAAGAGAAATAACGCCAAAAGTACATAAATGGCCATCTGGCCTTTGTTGATATAATGGGTCGTCTAGCAATTCCGCAATTTTATCAACAATTGCCCTTGCCTCTGGCTCGTTAACTTTGTTATTTGTATTTTGATAGCCACCATTAACAAGTTTAGGAATTAACGCTGGTCTCAATAAACCACTAGGGTTAGGATATCTTAATGGCCTTAATTTACCTTCATAAATATGATGGTTACTAAACTCTATTATCTCTGGTACACATCTAAAGTGTTCATTTAATTGTATTAGATTTGGAATTCTTATCTTAGCCAAATCAAAAAGGCTTGCTGTTATAGAAAAATTATCTTTATGCGGAACATCGTATAGAAATCTTGAAATCAATTCATAAATTCTTTCTTGATCTTGAAAGATGCCAGCTGGACTAATTTGGTCAGGATCGCCAACAACCAACAATTTTTTACCAAGATATCCAATTTCTAAACCTCTAATATCACATTGACTGGCTTCGTCAAAAATAACAATATCAAACATGCCAGCTTTTGGATCAGAGAACATCTGAGCAACTCTATGTAGTGGCATAATCCAAACAGGAACAGCATTCTTAGCCTCCTTTAATGATTCTTGTGCGGCCGATAAATGCTTATGTGCCCATTTCCCGGTACCCTTACCGTATTTCTTCATTGAATCAGACCATGCCATCAAAGCATCTCTTTGCGGTTTTGTAACTTTATCTATTTGTTTTTGCCAGGCGAGAATAGTAACAAGATCTGAATTTAATTGAAACTCTTTTTTTGAAAGACGCTCGTGTTGATTTTGTAATTCGTCAATACTTAGATGGTCGTGTATATAATCTAGCCATGACTTACAACGTTCAATTTTCCAAACTAACTCTAAATTTTCAGGACAAACAAATTTAATACTTTCGTTCGCTAAACCAACAATATCTTCATATAAATTTGGTGCCTGACTTTTTATTTTATTTGCAATTTCATTTAATCTCTCCGATTTCTTTTTATTAGTATTTAATAAAGACAGCCTATCAACTGCATTGATCCAATCATCAATATTTTTATTTTTTATAGCAATTACAAGATTCTGAGATATCTTATGAGGATTATTTGAATAACTAATAATTGCGCTAACCCACTCATTAAATATGTCTTCTAGCTTTAAAAGCTCAAAATGGGCGACGCTAGAAGATATTAATTTAATAGCATTACAGATATCTTCTATTTCTGTAAATTTTAAATTAGATAGCTCTCTAACTTCCTTAAAATAATCGTTAATGCATGAAAAATCTGAATAGTAATTAACCAATCTAGCTATACTATCCAAAAATACCTCTATTTTAACTACGTCAAACTTTTCAGTAATAAAAGCAGGGCGATTTTTAATTGATAAAAATGCTTGATTTATCAATGTCATTACATCCTTTTCAGCGGCAATTAATTCTAATTTATTAATTAATAAACTAATCCTTTCTGAATTATCTGGGCAACGATTATCTACTAAACATTTTTCTAAAACTAACTTCGCCTTTGCAGGTAAAAGCATTTTTCCAAAAGTACTAATTTTTGATCCTTTAATAACCTTATCTCTTATTACAGAAGCACCATCTTCTAAGTCATTAAATGAAAAATTCAAAGGAAAAAAAACTTCGTGACCAAATATTATTTTTCCAAGATTTCTTATTTTTTTTATTTTTTCAGATATTTTCTGTAGAATCGTGTTCCATTTATCTCTTTCATTTTGGCTTATTCCACAAATATTAAAAATTTCTTTCTCGTAATCATTATCGATGGTTATCAATATTTTATGAGCATTTTCAAGAACATCAAAAAGAGTTAAAACATATTCTTGTTTTAGAATCTTTTCTGATTCTTTAAATAATTTATTTGAAGATTCTGATTTGCGCGCAAACTCATCAAATGAAGAAAAAGCACCAGAAACAATATCGCTATTAGGTAAAATAGATTGATCTGGCAGGTCAAATCTATACAGATCCCTTTCATCTTTTGGTAGTTCACACAAAAGAGTATATACATCTTTTAAATCTTTTTCTGTAAATTTTAATTCTTGGTCAAATTCAACTTTATCCGTAAACCAACCAATTTCGTCATCGTTGTAATATCTATTAATCAATTTTGCAGCTTCAATCGGATTTAATTCTTCATTAAATATTTTTAATTTTTGAGTAGAATCAGCTAGAACATATTTTCGAATTAAATTAGCGACCGAAGATTTGTCCTCCCTAATTTCATTTAATTCATTTCTAATTAATTTAACTTTAGCTTCGCTAAATTTTGTATCTCTGTCTCCCAGATTAGAGCTTATTTCGGTTATTGATTGTTGTAAGATGCCGTCACGTTTAGCTGTCTGTCCTAATTGAGAAACAACTAAACTACGAATATTTTGAGGTAATTTATTTCTTAACACTTCAAGAGCCTTACTTGTCTGAGATGTCACCAACACACTTTTCCCTTGAGCTAAAAATCTAGCGATTAAATTTGCTATTGTGTGACTCTTCCCAGTTCCTGGTGGCCCCTTTACGACAACGCCGTAATATGATTCTATTCTTTCAGCTATTCTTTTTTGTTCGTCATTCCATGGTAAAGGAAACAACAATTCCGATTCATCTATTACATGATTTAATCCTTCATCATGTGAGACACCACTTTCATTTTTATCTATACATTTATCATACTCCCCAATTAAATCATTTATAAATTCCGTTGACTTCGTTCCATTATTTTCGATGTCTCGCTTAATAGTTTCTGCATATTTTGACCACAAACTATTAGTCCTTTTTCTAACTAATATGATTGGGGCATTCCATATACTCGGGTTTTTTGTTATCTCTGGATTAGCAATTATTTCTTTACTGAAATTAGCGTCGCTATCCGGCGAAAGGTAGTTTAAAAAAGTATTAACTTGAGTTTTTAATGTCTCAAAATGCCAAAAATCAAATGGTTCAGCATTTATTAAACCCATCCATTTATCCAAATCAACTTCTGCTGGATTATCCATCTCTGATATTGGAGATATCTCAACAAAACTTTTAAACATTGGGTCTGGACTCAATTCGATTGTCCTATTAGTTGCATCAAAATCAAGAGATAACGGGGTAAAAAATATAGGAGAATAAATTTTACCAACAGATTTATTGTCCCATGTTAAAATACCTTGACCCAGAAGCAATTCATAAGAATCTCCCTCATTTTTTAATAATAAACGGAGTGCATACAGCTGATCATATAACAAATTTGCTTTATAGGCCTTGTTAACCTTTTCAGACCATTTTTTCCAATCATTATTTATATAACCAGCTAATAATTTATTTAGTTCTGGATATTCAATCCAGTAGTTTGGTATATATCTATACTCAATTAACTCAGGTAATTTATTATTTTTTAATGTCACCCAGTCAATCAAGTTTTCTGGAATTTCGTTCTTTACCTCAAAATTTTTTCTAAAATTTTTAAAACTCTCAACTCGGTCTTTATCTTCATTAAAAAATACTTTTCTATCAATTTTTTCTAGTGGAGCTGGTTCATCCATGGGGTTAACATCAATAATCCAATCAATCAATGCATCAGGTAATTTAGGTGGTTGCTCTATGGTCTTTTTTTGAACCTTGACTAAAGAGCTAGACTTATTATCTTTTTCATCAATTTCAGTTTCAAAATTCTTAATAAACAAGTTGTCTAGGTCTGTAGGGTAATCAGCTAGCCACCAAGGTGAAGGAGAAACTGTGGATATTTTAAAGTCACGCGTAATAGTATCATCCAGAGACAAGGCCTTTTCCAAATAGGTAAAAAGTCTAATAATTTTACCCTGAGTCTCTAGAGATACTTCTATCTCATTCTTTTTGTTTTCTTTTATCATAAGTTTATTGTTTTACAATTTTGGTTATTTCTATATCCGGAGAACATTTATCGCTTGGTGCACAATCAATACCGTTAATAATCCCTCTTACAGTATAGATATCATCAAAGTAATCAGAATTTTCATCAAAAGGAACGTTATAATAATTTAATATATATTTAACCCAATTCCCATCCCAATCAGAATTAATCACTATATTATCGGCATCCATTAA
>JAQUYR010000139.1 GCA_028691715.1 Bacilli bacterium
ACATTGATTGTGAAAAGGATGCCATTGCTCTTTTAATACCTACTGATAAATATAAAGAAATAATTTCAAAATCACGAATCATTTCTGATTATACAAATAAAATATTAACCACGAGATTTTCTGATATTATGTGGATCTTTGAACAGGTTGTTTTTCATAGTCTTGATAAGAGATTAGCTTATTATCTGATTGAACAAACCTATAATGAGGATAGTGATGTTTTAAATTACACCCACGAAAAGATTGCTAATGATTTAGGAACAGCTCGAGAAGTTGTGAGCAGAATGCTAAAATATTTTGAGCAAGAAAATATTGTTGAGTTAAAAAGAAATAAGATAATTGTTTTAGATGAAAACAAATTAGCCGAAATAAGTGAAAAGTAAATAGGTGAAGGTATGAAATTTCCTAAATTAGTCATCTTTGATATGGATGGCTTAATTTTTGACAGTGAAAGATTATATAGATATTTTTTGAGATTGGTAATGAACGATTTCGGCTATGATTTGACTGATGCGGTCTATGCTGATACCTTGGGTCTTACAGATGAGGCTACAAAAGAAAAAATGTTTCATATTTTTGGTAGCAATTTTGAATATCAGAAGATATATTCTCTAGCAAGAGAAAAGATGATGGTATCAATTGATGAAAAAGGATTACCAATTAAAAAAGGGATTGAGAATCTTTTAAATTATCTCCAAGAAAATAAAATTTCTTGTTGTGTTGCTTCTTCAACAAAGAGAAGTGATGTTCTCTATTTTCTTATAAAATGTAATCTTATAAATTATTTCGATTTTTTTGTCTGTGGCGATGAGGTTAAAAACTCAAAACCAAAACCTGATATTTTTCTCAAGGCTTGCACTATTAGTGATGTGGCTCCTGAAGAGGCTTTAGTGCTTGAAGATTCTGAAAATGGTCTTTTGGCAGCAATTTCTGGTAATATACCAGTAATTTGCATCCCTGATTTAGTAGTACCGAGAAGAGAAATATTAAATAGAGTCGTAGTAACACTTAGTGATGCTGATGAGGTAATTATCATATTAGAAAAAACAAAGGTGAGTCTATAAGAACTCACCTGTTTTATTTTATTACTCCTCAACTTTATAAGAAGTGTTTTTTTCTTTCTCATATCTACTACTACGATTTTTATTGATTTTATCAATAGCAATGACAATAATAGGGATTAAAATTATTTGTAATATTATCCCTGGAAGAGCATTAGTAAATGCCCCAGCAATAAACATTGCCCAGGTAAAGGTTGCTGTATCTGAAAATCCTAGTAAAATTACTCTAGCAACACCCCATATTACTCTACCAACAAGCATTGCTGAGAGTAAAGAGATATAAATACTGCTGGTTTTCTTGCCAAGCAGGGAATATATCAGACCACTGATTGCTCCATAAGTAGCTAATTCAAAAGCCATAGCGATTGCTGTTGGATAAAACGGAGGCATAGTGAATAATACAGATCTTAGCAGCGGTAAAATGAAGCCAACACTAAGTCCCCATTGCCATCCACATATTATTCCACAAATCAATACTGGTATATGCATTGGTAGCAACATACTGCCAATTTCAGGAACCTGACCTGTCAGAAATGGTAAAACCAAACCGATTGCCAGTAGCATTGCTGAAACCGACAACTTAATAATAGCTTCCCTTCTTTTCATTTTCACTTCTCCTTTCTGTTCTAAAAGCTAAACATAATTATATTGGGAAAGAATAGTAATAGAATACCGATGATAAGCATTAGTATTCCTCCTATAAGATGTGAATACTTTGTAAACTTATTAGAGACACCAACAATTTTCAAAGTAAACACTGCGATACCAAAAATGATAAAATCATCAATTAAGAAAAAGATAATATAGACTATTACATATAATAATGTTGCCAAATTAGACACTTCATTAATCGATAAAATCTGTGAAAACAATACTGGAAGTCCTGCTGAACACGCTAGTTCTATGAAATTAACAGTAATTGCTAAGACAATAATACCAAACAGAGCGATTAAAATACTTTTCTCATTTAATATTTTTCGAATTTTTGTGGTAATCTTTCTCTTTTGATCAACATCGGTAACATCACAACCAACTTCCTTCTTGATAGTGGATTTTATATAACGATAAACGTTATAACCACCAGCAATTAAAGCAAAAACACCAATCGCTATCAGGAAAAATTGTTTTGCAGCAATTATCTGAACCGTTTTTATCCAAGCCATCATAATTATAAAATAGAATACACCAGATGTTAGAAGAAAAGTTCCACCTAAAAGCCAAATTTTCTTTTTATCCTTTGTTGGGATAAGCATGGAAATCAAAAATAAGAGTATCCACATAGCACATGGATTAATACCATCGATGAATCCCATAACAATGGCAATGAAAAAAAGAGAAAATTCCTTGACATCGACCTCACCAAAAAAAGGAATTACAAAACTACTATTACTATCCTTTTCAATATCAGTGGGTAATATTTCTTCATTATTAATTATTTTTATAACAACATCAACAAATTCATTTTGGCTGTATTTATCAAGGTAATTATTTATTTCTGCTTTAATATTATCGTTATATCCA
>JAQUYR010000140.1 GCA_028691715.1 Bacilli bacterium
CCATCCCATCCTGGATATTCCCAGTCAAAATCAACTCCATCAAATGAATACTCTTTTATCACGTCCATAATGGAATCAATAAGAATTTTTCTGGAAGAAGCTGTACTACAAGCTGGTCCAAACCCTAGAGAGTGTCCTCCGCCTAAAGAAAGAACTACTCTTACACCTTCTCTTCTGATTTTTAGAACATCATTAATTCTCAGCAATCCCGCGACATTGATTTCACCGCTCGCCAATGGAGCAAAACAATAGTTGACAACATCTATCATATCAGCATCTCCCTCTTTATATCCAGAGAATGTTGAATCACGAAGATAAGCAAAAGTTATTTCGCCATCAGTAGAAAGTGGGCGTAAAGTAATTTCTCCAAATCCTTTAACAAAGACATTTTTTGTTAGTGTCATAGAAGCATATGCTCCCTTGATTTTAGCCGTTAATGTAACTGTCTTATCCTCATCAGGAAGGGAGAACTCACCATAATGATTAATTGTATCATAGTCACTACTAGTCCAAGTAATATTATAAGTATAATCACCTATTGTGTATTCTGAAATTAAGATTATATTCTCGTTAACAGTTTCAGGAATCATCCCATCAAGTAAATCCACAATTTCTAAAACATCATTTTCCTGAATAGTAAATTGTTTTTCTAACCAAGCATCAAATTCTTCATCTGTCATTTCTGAAGGATCTTTCTCAACAGGTTCCTCTGGTTCAGTTGGTTCTTCTGGTTCAGTTGGTTCTTCTGGTTCAGTTGGTTCCTCTGGATCAGTCGGTTCTTCTGGATCAGTCGGTTCTTCTGGATTAGTCGGCTCCTCTGGATCAACAACTTCTGGATTGTCTATTGGTTCTTCTTCAACTTTATCACATCCAACAATGAAGAAGCTTAAAAAAAGCAAAGTGATTAACAAAATATTTTTTATAATTTTCATATCTTTTTATAAAAAAGCTCTTTTACGAGCTTATTTATTCTCCTTTTCATTTATTAATTCTAGTTTTCTTTTTCCCAGTGCCTTTTTAGTAATAAAGTATACAGGAACAGATGATAGAACCATTACTATTGACCAAAATTGTGAGGGTGATAGCGATCCAATAAAGGCTCCACGATCATCAGCTCTAATATATTCAATAAAAAATCTAAAAATACCATATCCGAATAAATACAAACTAAAATTATATTTAAATTTTTTCTTTAAAACTAAATATGATGTCAGTCCAAACATAATGAATAGGAAGAAAGATTCAAATAGTTGTGTAGGGTAAACTGCAACTCCTGCTCCATATTCATAGTATGATGGCGATCCACTTGGAAATACCACTCCTAACCATGAGTCAGTTGGAGCTCCATAGCAACATCCAGCGAAGAAACAACCTATTCTTCCAAAAGCATGAGCAATTAAAATACAACAAGGAAGAACAGATAGGATATCTATCAGTTTATTACTATATTTTTTTCTTCCAAAGACAAAATATCCAACAAAAAAAGAAAGAGCCCCACCCATTAAACCACCAATAAAAGTGATTCCATTGGATAAACTAAATCCTCCTGCGGGATTTTCGATATAATCATACAAGCCTTGCCAAACAGCTGAAAAGAAAAAACCAACAGCAATAGCTATATAACCATTTAGTTCAATAAAATCTAAAAATTTGGAATCAATTCCTATTTTTTTACTGTATACTTTTAAAACAATAAAACAAAGAATCACACCTGTTACAATCATTATTCCATATAGGTTGATTCCCCAAAATAAATCATAAGGATACATCATTTCACCTCTTTATATTTTTTCTCTGTATCATTATAGCATTTTATCGTTTTAATTACAAATAAAAAAGGAAAATAGAATCATCTATTTTCCCCTATTTATTCTTAATAATTTTTAGCTAGTAATTGGAAATAAGCTTGTGGATGATCACATACAGGGCATACCTTTGGAGCCGTTTTACCAATATGTAAATGGCCACAATTTGAACATTGCCATACTTGTTCATCTTCTCTGACAAATACTCTTTCCTTTTCAACATTATTCAATAAAGCACGATATCTTTCTTCATGTTCCTTTTCGATTTTAGCTACTTCTTCAAATAGATAAGCTATTTTGGTAAAGCCTTCCTCTTTTGCAACCTTAGCAAAGCCTTTGTACATCTCAGTCCACTCGTAATTCTCACCAAGGGCAGCATCTAATAGATTTTCGGCTGTTGTTGCTACTCCATTGTGTAATAATTTAAACCAAATTTTCGCATGCTCTTTTTCATTTTCAGCTGTTGTCAAGAAAAGTTCAGCAATTTGTTCAAATCCCTCTTTTTTAGCTTTTGAAGCATAATAAGTATACTTATTTCTTGCTTGAGATTCACCAGCAAATGCTGTCATCAAATTTTGTTCAGTTTTTGATCCTTTTAATTCCATAAAAAATACCTCCTATTTGATTTAAGAATAAATGACTTAGAATAATTTATTCCTTTATTTTATTATAACATTATCTAATATTATGTCAATTTATTTGCTTTTTAATTTAAAACCAGATT
>JAQUYR010000037.1:0-8795 GCA_028691715.1 Bacilli bacterium
CTAAACCATCAATAATGATACTAGTAGGTTTATTGTCATCTCCACCTGGCTCTGTACTTGCAGCTTTTACTGTTACACTGTGTTCAGCTACAATTGCTGTGTTCTCAGTTGATGTTGCTGTGAACTTCACTGTTCCTTCAGCTACTCCTGTTACTTTTCCATTAGCATCAATTGTTGCTACTGCTGTATCACTTGATACCCATGTTACTTCATTGCTTGCTCCACTTGGTAGAGCTGTTACCATTAGTGTAGTATTTTTACCTACTTCTACTTCAGTCTTTCCACTGATTGATATTGATGTCACATCTACCTGTACGGCATTTACAGTAATATCGATTGTTGCTTTGATACTACTCTTTGCTTTACATGATACTGTGATTGTAGCTGTTCCTGCTGCTAATGCTGTTAAGCCTCCAGCTGAATCAACTTTCAATACCGCTTCATTGCTTGATTTCCAAGTCACATTTTTATTTGTTGTGTTACTTGGAGTTATCTCATATGTTAAACTCAATGTATCGCCAACATTCATTGTTGCTTGTCCGCCACCTAAAGTGATGGCTGTTGGTAACACATCTTCTACTACAGGATCGTCTGGGTCTGTTCCTGGATCTTCCGGATCACCACAACCAACGAAAACGAACATTAAAGTTAGGGTTAGCAAAAATGCTATCCATTTTTTCATATATTCTTTCCTCCTTGAAATATAGAATAATAATGAGTTTATTAAACTCATTTATATACTCAATTATTCTATCATAATGTAAGCGATTTAGCAAGATTTTTATCTCTTTTTGTAAAATTAGTATGATATTTATGAAAAAATAAAAACCAGCATAGCTGGTTGTCTATTTTTCTTTATCATCATAACTATCTTCTTCGTCATCGTCTTCCTCAATGTCGTAAGTTTTTTCACCATCCTCATCATAATATCCTCCAGAACGTAGTTCTTCTTCGATATCATCAGTTGTTTCTTCTTCCTCTTCGTCCTCTTCCTCTTCAACATATTCTTCATTGTTGTCGATTGTAGTAACGTAGTCAATATCATCGCTCAATTCATTTTTAATGACATCTTCATCATCACTATAAAGGTCCTCAGCATAATTTCCTTCTTTGTCTAAGAAATTTGATGGTTTACGATTTTTCAAATCCCAAAGCTTGACTCCTTTTTTTTCGCTGCAGCAAATAAATAAACCGCTTAGCATAAAGTCCATTTGAAATTGAGTTATATATTCTTTTTCTTCTTCTGGTTTAATTCCTTTTATTTCAAATACTTCTTTGCATATTTTCGAAAGAGGTTGTTCTTTTCTTTTTGACTTCATAACCTTTAAAGCAATTTCAATTAATGAGTCATTGTTTTCGTTCATATCTATCCCTCCATTAATATGGGTATTATACATTAATACTCTTATATTTTCAAGTAATTTTTTTAATTTATAAAAAATCTAGGTCAAAACAACTATTTTAAAAATTTATTGTATGATTTTATATCTGTTCTATCTATAGTCAGCGGGCTAATAGAAATTTTATCATTTATAACTGAACAAATGTCGCTTTCAAGGACTTCTTTTTCAAGTTCAAAATGAGGTTCTCCTCTTTGGAAATATTCATCACCTTCTCTGACGAACAAAGTATTAAAATGTGTTTTCCCTTGACGAGTAATTTTTATCCCATTTATATCTTTTGGAAAATTGACATTCAGTAAATCGGTTTCCTCAAGCAATTTGTTTTTAAAAATAAAGTTCATAGCCTCATCAAAAAACTCATCTGCTCCCTCAAATCCTCCCCAATAACTAGAAAAAGCGATTGCCTTTTTGCCAACAAGGGCTCCTTCACTAGCACCAGCAACTGTTCCCGAATACATTATATCGTCGCCTAGATTGAATCCTTGATTTATTCCAGAGAAAACAATATCGAAATCAGCTTTCAAACCATAGCGTGCATAACGAACACAATCAGCTGGAGTTGAATCAACTGTATAAGCTTTAACTCCAGGAAACATAAAATTCTCTTCTATTTTTATTCCTCTTCGTATGCATATTGAGTGGCTCTTAGCACTTTGTTCATATAATGGAGCAACTATTAATATTTCTCCATATTTTTTAGCTTTTTCAACAAGGAGTCTTAATCCTTCAGCATTAATTCCATCATCGTTTGTTATTAATATTTTCATAACCAATCCGTTTCTTTTTCTTTATAATCTTTTAAAATTTCATCTGCCATTAATACCAAGGCTTTGATTTCCTTCTTGTTATATACAGTGGCTCCCGCGGCATTAGCATGGCCTCCACCTCGATATTTATTTCCAACTGTATCAATCGAAACAAATCTCGACCTGATTCTAGCGCGAATCGTTTTATCTTTCTGATCAACAAAAATTATCCAAATCAAACTTCCCTTTACCGAATCCAAGCTGTTGACCATAGCAGCAGCTTCCTCGGGAGTAAGGTTATATCGCCTTTGCATTTTAGAAGTGATATGAATGTATAGTACTCCATGAGGAGTAGATTTAAATTTTTTATATACTTCACCTTGAAGTTTTAATGAATCGACATCTTTTAAATAGAGATTAGAGTATATCCTTTCTAAGTCTAGGTTATAATCTAATAAAATAGCTGCTAGTCGCAATACATTAGATGTAACTCCGCGATATCTAAATCTTCCTGTATCTGTTGTGATGCCGACATAAAGAGCTAGAGCCGCTTTCTCGTTCATCACTAGTTCGTCTTTAAAATCATTATAAAATTCTGTAATGATACAAGCTGTTGCTGGGATTTCCTCATCAACATAATTTATAGCTCCAAAATCTTCTACTCTGATATGGTGATCTATTTTTATTATTTCTTTTCCTCGTGAATATAAAGGATTATCTATTCTATCGCTGTTCGCTGTATCAACAACTATTACTAAGGCCTCAATATATTCACTTTCAGGAATGCTTTCATCTTCAGCAGGTAAGAATTTTAAATAGTCAGCTTTTTGATTTCCGATGCTATAGACTTTTTTATCGGGAAAACTTGCCCTTAAAATTTCTCTTAACCCAATAGTTGATCCCATGCAGTCCCCATCAGGACGAATATGGCGACAAATAATTATTTTAGAATATTCTTTTATTTTTTCTAATATTTGCTTTTTTATTTCCAAATTATTCATTGCTTTCCCTCGCTAATTATCTTATCTAAATCAGCAAGCATTAAATCAGCTTCTTCAAAAGATTTCAGGCTCGCTCCACTAGCTCCTTTATGACCACCGCCGCCATATTTTGTAGCAACACCATTTATGTTGTATTTGCTAGATCTTATCTCAGCAACAACAGAATTATTCTCCTCATCTTCAGTAAAATTAGCCCAAATATCAATCCCTCTAATTCCTGACATAGTATTAACCATTGTTCTAGAAACCGAGTAAAAGTCAATTCCTAATTCTTTTAAATCCTCTTTAGTTGTTTTAATATAAGCGACATTGTTTTCTGTTGTTTTAAATCTCAGGGTAAAATTAGCTCTGAGCTTTACCATTTCTAAATCATCTGAATAGAGATTACTATATATTTCGGTCACATTAAACTTTGTTTCTAGAAGTCTTGCTGCGGTTAGGAATGTCCTTGATGTGGTTGACTCAAATCTAAATCTTCCGCTATCAGTCACTAATCCTGTATACAAAGCTTTCGCACCGGCCTCATTAAGTCTTAATCTCATTTTATAAATTATGTCAGCTACCAAACCAGCACAGCTTTCATATTCAGTATCGACTATGACTAAATCCCCGAAGTCTTCCTTATATATATGGTGATCAATTTTAATAATACAATCTCCCTTTTTATATCTCTCGTCATTAATCATAAAAGTCTCTGATGTGTCCAGTACAAAAACCAACGCCTTTTCATATTCTGTATCAGCAATAGTATCCATTTCGCCGATAAAATTATATCGTTCTGTTGTATCCCCAACTGCATACACTTTTTTTCTAGGGAAAGATGCTTTAATTGCCTCTTTTAGCCCAATTTGGCTTCCCATCGCATCGCCATCAGGTCGCGAATGACGATGTATTATAATCACTTCATGCTCTTTTATCGCTTTTAAAATTTTGTTATACATAGATTTCTCCTTCATCTAATTTCATATTATATCATATCTTTATTTCTTTTTGTATTTTTTTTGATTAATATAACTGCTTAAATTAAAATTAGCTAAAGCTTTTAAGCCTTAGCCTTATTTTATGGTTAGATAATTAATTATTTTATTGGAAATCAGACCTATTATAATACTTGTCACCAGGGAAACTAATAATAATATTCCTCCATAGCTTATAACTACTTCCCCTAAGCTATATATTAGGGAAACAACAACTAATTGAATCACTATATGAAGCACTCCTCCAATTACACTTATTCCGACGGCAGAAGTTTTATCCTTTAAAACTTTTCTTGCAAAAAACATCCCCAAAAAGCTGATTGTGGTAGCGAAAAAGCTGATGATAAAGGTAACAGGATTTCCAAGAACTAATCCAGCTAGTAATGACTTCATAATCACTAGCAGAAATGTCTTTTTAAAATCTAGTTTGTAAAGAGAAAATATTATTACAATATTAGCCAATCCAACTTTTGCTGTTGGTAAAAAAGGGAAGGCTGCCTGCGATATTATTTTATCAACGTATGAAAGAATAACTGCTAAAGCTACTAGCACAGCAATTAAAACAATTTCTTTTGTTTTTTGATTTTTAATATTCATACAAATATCCTCAGTTTATTTTATCACATTTATTGCTTTTTATCATTCTTTTTTGTATAATAAGTACAAATAAGGAGAATATTTTATGTGTGTATTTTGTAAAATTGCAAGTGGTGAAATTCCTTCATATAAAATTTATGAGGATGACAATTTTTTAGCTTTCTTAGACATATCTCAGGCAACAATAGGACATACTTTGGTAATCCCTAAAAAACATTATGATTCCATTTTTGATCTCGAGGAAGAAACAAAAATATTTAACCTGGTAATCCTTCTGACGAAAGCCATCAAGAAAGCATTGAATATCGATAACGTTAATATTCTAAACAATAATGGCCCTTTGGCTGGTCAGAGTGTTAATCATTTCCATATTCATATTATTCCTAGATATGAAAACGACTCTGTAAATTTCTCCTTCCCTAAAAACGAACTAGAGAAAGAAGCATTTATTAATTTGTCCAAAAAAATTATAGTAAGCATAGAAAAATAGCAATTTAGAATTGCTATTTTTTATAACATAAATTCAATAAATAGAAGCCAGCAACAGTTAGACACAAAGCCAACAGAAGCAATAACAATCGTAAGAATTGAAAGCTTGTGTTTTTCTTTAACATTTTGAAAAATTGCTACACCTAGTCCAATTGCTCCGAAAAATAAACCGACCAATATAATCGTTTTCGATAGCGGAAAAATTGAAAGAATTGTTGAAAGGATACTGATCACTAGAACTGCTACCCCTAATCTATTGCACGAAGGCAATTCTAACTCTTCTACTTCCTTTTTAGTCTCTTGTCCACAATAAGGACAAAAATTTGAATTGTCGTCAATCTCTTTTTTACATCTTTCACAAATCATTATTTACCTCTTTATATATTCTCTTGTTAGTTTTTCGAAAAAAATTACTCCCTTGCCTAAAGAATTAAGCGAGACATATTCATTGATTGTTTTCCGATTAATTTTTGCATTATGTGAATAATATAATGGAGAAAACCTAATTACATTATCACTAATTTTATCATAGTCCCTATTTTCCGATATAGAAGTGATGATACAAGGTGCAATATAAACATCCTTATATGTTTCTTCAACAATTCTAGACACCGTTTTATAAGCATTATCCTTGATACCTGTTATTCTTGTTCCTTCTTTGCTTGATAGCATATCGTAATCTATACTATATTTTATCATCAATTTATCAAGAGCACATAATACATCCGCCACAGTATCGTGGTTGGCAAGCTCAAAAGTCATATCAATATAATAATCCTTCTCATTTTCAGAAATTTCTTTTTGTTTTATTTGTGTCTTAAGGACTCTCGACAATTCAACCTGATCATTATCAATAAATCGTTTGATTAAAGACCTAAAGACAAGGGAATTACTATAAATAAATCTGTTAGCAAAAGTCATATCTTTTGCTATTGCTCTTATAGTAGTTCTTGTTTGCTTATCTATTTTAGATTTGAATAATTGAGTATTATTTATTTCGCTGGCAAAGTTTTGTAATCTCGCCATTCCCTTACCTGCTTTACTGGTTTTGAATCTAAACGTTACTTCTCCAGTAACACCTATTCCAATAAAAGCGTAATGACTTCTAAGGCCAGAAGAAATAGGGTCCATAATTCCACTTCCTTCTTCTATTATTAAATCATAGAAGCGGCCTTCTTTTAAAAATTTATTAATTATCTTATCTTCCCCTTGTTTGCTATCTTCATCATCTCGTGTCATCACAATTGTTAAATTATTTTTTAATTCACCATCTTCACGAAGGATATTTTCAACTGCTTCAAAAATGACAAAGAGCAGTGATTTAGCATCATATGTTCCACTTCCATATAAATGCTTATATGTTATATATGGATCCTCAAGGTTCTTTTTACTATCAATATGGGTGGCATATAAAATATTAGGAGCTGCCTCAATTTTTTTATCATATGTAAAGACAGCATTACCATCAATTCTTTCTTTTCTGAAATTTTTATGAATCAAAGGATAATATTCCTTTAGTTTTTCTCTGAATTCATGATACGACTCTTCCGTATCATTACTTTCGGTGATTATCTTTACCAGCTCTAATAATTTTTGGCCATAAGAAAAGCGAATTTCTTTGTTTATATCATTCTTAGGTAATATTCTTATTGTTTTATTCCTTAAAACAATCGCTTTAAATAAACAAAAACAAAGAATAATCACAATCAAGCAAAGAATTCCTGATGTTATTATACCAACACTCCTGAAAAAACTTAAAAACATAAAATCGCCTCTTTTATATTATCAATTATACTAGTATTCCTCTTTAATGTCAACGATGTTTCCTTATCACTAGATAAAGAAAGGAGTAATTAAATACTATATTACTCCTCGATTTTTAAATATCATATTTTGAAAGTATTTCCGCTGGTGATTGCTTTAGCAATCTTCTGACAGGGAGTAGTCCCACAACTAAATTTATTAGCCAAATAAAGAGAAAAGAAATAATAATCGAATACCAGGTAAAGTTAATAAACGATGAAAAAACAATGGTTAACGATAATCTCCATAAGATTATTGAAGTTATTACGAACCCTAACATCGAACTAAAGAGAGTTAGGATTACTATTTCTGCAGTGAAGGTTTTATAAACATCACCTTTTTTAATTCCTAAAGCTCGATAAACACCTATTTCATATATTCGAGAAATCAGACGAGACCTCATCAGAAAATATAGAAAGATTAATGAAGCAGCAAAAATAATCATCGAGAAAACCAATAATGTCGTCGTAGTTTTTTGTTTTGAGGAAAGATACGAATTATAGTTTTCCTGGTACCAATCATAATAATCTATTTTCGCTGTTGACAAATACTCTTTTGCTACTTCTTTATCTTCAGCAAGAAAACTAACATCACCAGAAAGACAATAAGCATCTAATAACATCACTTCTAAATCATTTATCGCAATAATAACTCCATCATCTGAAGAAAATGTCCCCACAATATTATAGATGACCTGACTTGAATCAGAAAATTTAATCCTGTTCTTTTCTCCTTCAAGATAATTTTTCACCTTCATATAATATTCTTCGTTTAGCAAAATATCATTTTCTCCAAGGACTAATGACTCCATCGCTTTTTTCTCACCATCTAGAGTAGAATATTCTGTCGCCTCGAGGTTTTCAATGAAATTAACAATAAATTTGTTTTTCATTGTGTCCTGTTCATTATAATCAATTTTACCATAATCAATTATTGGAGAGTCGCCATATAAATTTATGTTGTACTTAGTTGTCACATCAATATTTTGTACATATATAAGATCCATCAATTTTTCATCCATGTAAATGTTTGGATTATTGGTATCGCATATACCAACAATCTTTCCAACATTATAATTTAAGCGCGAATTATAACAGAATAATCCTAAAAATTTCTGATAGTCGTCTTCGCTTTCCACAGTCCCTCCTGCTTGAAGCAAAAAATTATATCCTAAAACATCTTTTTGTGACAATTCATCAATAATCCACCGATCAACAACAACTCCTTCTTCGCCATCTAAGCGACAAATATAATCACCATCTTTTAAGTCATTATTTGGTAAAACATTATAGTTATCAAATGATATAGTGTTGTTTTTAGACTGTTCATATAGCGAAAAAGTAAAATAGTTAATCGGTTGAGTATATCTTTCTCCAAACATTCTATCCAAATTTAAATCTGTTTTTATTTTTTCTATTTGTTCAATATCAAAAGGAATATCTGAAGTAATCTGAATCATTCTTCTATCAGTATATAGGAAGTCGCTTTCAACAATTTGTGTTGCTTTTGATAAAGAGGAAAAAGATAGAACAATTAATGCTGCTGATAAAAACATGGTGAACAGCAATAGTTTTTGTTTTGTCTGAAGATTGTTGACATAATTAAATGCCATTCTTAAAGTATCCTTGAACTTCACAACATTTTTCTTTTTCTTGTTTATTTCTGCTATTTTTGGAAGACTATAGTCAAAGTTTTCCAATGTTTCCTTAGTTAATACTGGCTTTGTTGTGTCATAAATCTTTATCTCATCGTTTTCTTCAATAAATTTTATTGGAATTC
>JAQUYR010000037.1:8895-11273 GCA_028691715.1 Bacilli bacterium
TTGTTTATTTCTGCTATTTTTGGAAGACTATAGTCAAAGTTTTCCAATGTTTCCTTAGTTAATACTGGCTTTGTTGTGTCATAAATCTTTATCTCATCGTTTTCTTCAATAAATTTTATTGGAATTCTCTTATCATTATTAGCAATATAAAAAGTGTTATTGTGAAAAATAATATTCAATTTAATATTTTCTCTTTTATCCTTAAAAAAGTAATTTATATTGATATTATCTCTCTTTATCTCTTCCTTTTGATATTCTTTCAAGTAAAGATTTCGATCTTCATTTGCTATTAGTTCCTTAAGACTTCCTGTTTTATTCTCGCGATCATTAATTATTTTCCCATCTAGAATGTCAATTATTCGGTCTCCATAAAAATCTGCCAGCCTTTTTTCATGAGTTACCAGAATGACCAAGCACTCCTGTGATATCTTCTTGATGATGTTCATAATTTGTGTCGTGTTTTTTTCATCGAGATTGCCAGTTGGTTCATCAGCAATAAAAACATCCGGGCTTTTAACTAATGCTCGGGCAATAGCCACCCTTTGTTGCTGTCCACCAGATAATTGCTTAGCCTTTCTTTTACGATACTTCTCCATTCCCACCGCTTTTAAAGCGTATTCTATTCTTTCCTCTGCTTCTTTCCCATCAACTCCGAGCATTGTTAAAACTATCTCTAGATTTTGGTAAACAGTGGAATCAAGAATCAAACCATAATTCTGAAAAATATATCCAATGCGTTTACTTCTAATTTCATCCCACTTTTTTGCACTATATTTTTCTATTTCAATATTACCAAAAGATATTTTTCCACTGTTAACATAATCTAGACCTCCAATGGCGTTGAGTAGTGTCGTTTTTCCACAGCCAGAAGGTCCTAAAAAACAAACCAACCCTTTTTCTGGTAATTCAATTGTAACATTATTGATAACATGAATTTGATTGCTTTTATTCTTATTATAATATTTATTTACTTTTTCTAATTTAACCATTACTATCACCTATTCCAATTTTAAATTGACCAATAAAGATTTTTTAATTAGCAATTTATTATATCTTCTAGCTATCAGCCATCCAAATCCCATATTAACAATAAATATTATTAAATAGTATAAAGGTTTCAATGCTCCAATAAAGGTCCTTACAAATTCTCCTTCTGCTCGGTAATTTAATATTATTGTGATTACCATAATTATTATATAGGCAAAAACAAAGCAGAAAATAATCTCCATTTTGCTCATTGTTTTAATCGTAGATGCATCAATACCTATTGTTCTCAAGACTGTATAATCTTTCTTCTTGCTCAACATTATAGTCCTGATTACTAAATAGGAAATAACATAGACAACAATTAGTACTGGTAAAAAGGCAAACAACGAATAAATCACCAATATCAAAGCTTCAAGCAAAGAAAAATTTGTACTATTATCATATGGAGAAAAGACATAATAATCTTTTAGTGCTTTGATTTGACGAAAAACCTCAGTTGAATAATCATGGGACTTCAAGTTTAAAGTAACCTGTTTAGTATTAATAGTAGAAAGATCACTAGCTATTTCCTGACTTATATAAATAGTTGATTCATATGAACTGGTTTTTATAACTTCAATAGCTTCTCCATTTAGTTTATAGTCCCTTCCATCATATGTCATTGAAGATATTCTCATTTGCCTTCCTGTCAAATCACTGTCAACAGCAAGATCAACCTTCATAGTAATATTTTCTCCAGTTGAATCTATGTATTCCAACTGGTTGGCATTATTATTTATTGAATATGCCTTATAATATTCTTCAAAAAATTCTTCTGAAGCATATATATACTTACAGGCATCATCAGGATCAGGCTCGATGGTTCCAACAATAGAAACGTCCATCAAATCAACGTTCGTTCGATAACTATTTATTGTTGCTCCTGCAGTATTAACCATCTTTCCTAATGTTTGACTGATTTCGTCACTCGTAAAGTAATCGGTTATAATCACTTCGTCATCCTCTATTGGCATTGTTCCATATTTTAAATTCTTCTGATTAATTGTATCTAGGGATTTGAGATAATATGGCCCCATCTGGGTGTTTTCATCATCTAAAAAATTATAGTAGATTGGATAATCCAAAACAACACTATATTTAGTCAATGAACTCACATAGTGTAAATCTCCTAATTTTTCGATATCATCATCATTTAAGAAATCACCATCTTTTCTGATAACCACAATTCTTTCTTCATAATTATTTACAAAATAATTATTTGTAGAAACCCCTCTTAAAAATCCTCCGAAAAGACTATCCGCTGAAAAGAAGGACATAAACACTAGAAAAACTATTAAAGTAACCGCTAGTGAAACCATCATCATTAATGTCGTTTTCTTTGGTTGAGATTT
>JAQUYR010000038.1 GCA_028691715.1 Bacilli bacterium
CTTTTGATATTGTGACGTCGGCAAACCTCACATTTATCTTATCAAAAGGAGTTTTTATTTTCAAGACTGAACGCCAAAAGGCTTTATTGGAACCCCCAGCCTAGCTGGGGGTTTTCTAATACAAAAAAGCAGCGACTGCTAAGCCGCTGCTTCAAAGTAAGCATTAATCACTATCAAATGATATCGATTACATTAATTAGAAAATTCAAATACTATGAAAATTATCCCTTACAATTATTTAATTTGCAATTAAAAAAATTCCATATGATAACAAAACAAACAATATACTTAGTAAGTTACCTATAATGTAGTATTCGCCATTATCTTTGAATTTTTCATAACGACTTAAAGTTTTAAAAGCTACAACTATTGTAAGAAGACCCATTACATTCAAATATAGTGATAAAAACATTATAATCCTCTCAATTATTCCTATCCACTTTCCAATATTCAGATTTTTTACAGTTTCAATATTGTTAGATTCACAATTTTGTTTGCTATCATTTTTCGATTCTACTATTTTTAAATTTTGAATATCATTATATTGCTTTAAGTTGCGTTTACTATGTAAATTGAATAAATCTAGTATCTCTCTTATGAAAACACTCGAAACAAATGTTGCAATACTGATAAAAACAAGCAGATTAATATATACAGACCCTGGATAAACTGTTAAATAATCAGAGAGAAGAAATCTATATGACACAACAAGAATCACAACATGAATTGCCTGATCTACTAATAACAATATTAAACTAGAAATCTTATTTTTTTTAGAAGCTTTAGTTTTTGTTATGTCAATTAAGAAATGTGATATAGCGTTTATAAAAACGAAAATTAGCACCCTTAAAATGTCCATGAAACAATTTATATTCATTAAAAAAACAAATAAAATACCTCCTAGAAGAAATGATATTAGCACCTTAATAGAGTGAACTAGATTTTCTTTAAGATTGTTAATCAGTTTTTTTTCTATGTGACTATCTTTTTGCAATATAAAATCAGTTAGTATATGCGCTAGAATAAATATCATCATATTAATTTCTCCTTCACAAATCTAGTAATTAGTTTTTCTAATTCATCAACTAAATACCAATTTGAACGATTTATTTTTTTTGTATAGCTATTTCTCTTGTTTGCTTTCTGATTTTTAACATTCATTTTAAGACTTATTTCTTCATGTGTGAATTCATTTTCTAAATAGCCGATGATTTCCCAAATTTCATCATCCCATTTAGCTATCGCCTTATCTACATTATAGTAAAGCAAATTGACTATATCGTTATAAGTTTGGTCTTGGAACATATTAAACATTGTAATCATCTGAACACTATTTTTCTTTTTAATATTCAACTCATCAATCGCATCTCTAGCTTTAAAAAAGGCTTCGCCATTATATTCCCATGATCCATATTCACTATCTGTTTTAGGATCTTCGTTTATCATCCCATACCCTATACCAATTCTTAACTTACATTTGCCCATATGATGTTTTAAACTTCTTATAATTGGTAAGACTTTTTCGTAATTATCTTTTTCTAATATAGCTTGGAACTCATCTCCCTTCAAACTTGTAAATTTTGTTAAAAGGTCATACTGAAAAGATTTATTAACAATTTCTAGTTTGCCTTTCAAAATTGATTCTATATCCTTATAAGATTTTGATTTTATTACATCAGCAGTAATTACAAACACTTCTTTATTTATCATATTTATGCCTCCAAATATATTATATCACATTTTATTTAAATTGTGCCATATTTATGGAACAAGTTTAAATGTGCCATATTTATGGAACAATATAGAATGTGCCACATTTATGGAACAATATAGAGTGTGCCATATTTATAGAACAAGTAAAACAAATTCAATTTTACAATGTAGAAAAATTTGTTTTTGAACATTCTAAAATAGACCATAAAAAAATGATAGAAGTCGCTTCTATCATTCATTTTTTATTTAAAATAATGAAATCATTTCATAACGCTCCATAGCAACATACATAGGACGGACAGTCTATTATAACGGCTTATAGTGCCTCAATCCTTTATATAGGACTATTAGTTACTATGAAAGTCGCCACTTTAAGCAGTGTGTTAGTATGAAAAGTTGCATTTCTAGATTGAAAAAGTATTTTCTTACTTAATTAGTAATGGTTTTTTAAGAATATTATTCAATTTACTTAGAATCCTGATTAATAATTGTTTTTAATATATATTATTATATTCTTTTATGGCAGGTTCCATTACTTTCTTAAAAACTTGAAATTCAACTGAATCTAACACTTTATGATAAGAATAAAAACTATTTTTGTATAGTTTTGTTATCAATGAGTAAATTTTTTTCGCTGTTCTATCAATTGAATTGAAGGAATAACATATTTTATTGGTCTCCATTTACTAGCCTGATCCATCTGATAAAGCCTATAGTAAAGACCTTCTCAATAATAACCGAGTCCGTTTTTTTATATTCAGAAGTAAGAATTATTAATTGCTCAAATAATTCTTTATTATTATGCAAATTCATACAATAACCTACTCTCAACAAGCTTCTTCGCGAGTTTTGCTGGAAAATATACGATTAATTCTTCTACTTGGTAACGTTTAAAATTATTTTTCTTTATATACTTGATTAAAATATCTTTACTATCTCTAATTACATATAAAGGATTATTATTAATAAAGTCTAAAAATTGCATCAGCAAATAATTTTCATTGGTAATTTTACAATATGGCTTCTCTAAAATAATAGTTTGGTATCCAATATTAATTTTTCTTTTTCTACTCGATTCATTATTCGTAACTATTCTTCTAATATTTGGTAATTGTGTTGTTACACCAATTGTGTTCTCAAAGGATAAGCCAGTATAATATCCATAAACTTCATTGTTACTCTTCAGATATTTTCTTTCAATTACCAAATCAGGTGATAAAAGACTATTTCCTAAATATGTTTTTGTTGGTAAATAATAGACACCTTGAGAAAATCTTGCCACTTTCTGTGCTCTAACTAATCTACTAAGAATTTGTCTGATGTTATCATAAGGCATATCACTAATATTGATATCATTAATAAATATTGGAGTGTTTTTACTAAAATTTTTTTCTAAGTAATCTATTAATTCCACATTAATCACTACCTTTCTATTCATATTATATACTTATATACATTATTTGTCAATATTTGTGACACTTTTTCAAATAAAAAATCACAATCCGTATATACGGATTGTGAAAATATATTTTTAGTTTTAAATTTAAAATCTATTCCTATCAATCCATAAACCTAAAGCTGGATTAGGAATAAAGTAAACAATTTCATTATTCTCTAAAGTATTCCAACCATATTTCAAGGTTTTCGGATTGTATTTCTTTATCATTTCATCATAACTAGCATAATTAAAATGTACTCCTTCAATCTCTTCTTTGGTGATATTCTTGACAGCATAGGTCACCTTAAATCGACCATCGGAAGAACCATGAATTAAATGAGCAGTCATTCCCATGTTTTCCTGAAGGTCACTGTTTTCTTTAAATAATTCCAATACTTTTAATCTTCCTAAATAACCATATTTACGAATTAACATGTCAACACCAGGGTCTTCTCCGAATTTCACCACCCCTGGAGCTAAAACAATCAATTCGCCATTATTCTCAATGGCCATTCTCGTACGATATATCGCTTTATTACCAAGCCAAGTACTCTTAAATTCTTTAGGATCGAGATATACAATGCACTTTTTAATCGGTTTATCCAGCCAATAAATATTTTTTTCCTGTGATAGTTTAATAGCTTCTTCCAAAGCGTTTCGCTTTTCGCCAATGAATAAACCATGAGTTACAATTTTATTGTCAGGAGCAGTAGTTACTGTTAAGACGAAGAGAATCGGACGTTTAGAAAGGAAATGTTCCATTCCATAATCTAAAACCTTCCTGACTGGAGTATAATCCTTTCCCATCATTCTTTCCATGCCATAGACAGCACCGATCATATGCGAATTATTGATCATATCTTTTCCACCACAACCAACAAATAAATTCTTTGATTGATTAGCCATTCCAATCACTTCATGAGGAACGACCTGACCAATGGAAATGATCAAATCATAGCTTTCATCCATTATTAATTTATTGATTTCAACAGCTACTTCCTTATCCCATAGGCCTTCAGTTATTTCACTGATAAAGGCCGAAGGAACAGTACCT
The DNA here is from genome assembly GCA_028691715.1 of Bacilli bacterium. Taxonomy (GTDB): domain Bacteria; phylum Bacillota_I; class Bacilli_A; order ML615J-28; family CAG-698; genus JAAYBG01. The sequence goes on from JAQUYR010000038.1 coordinate 4,206, forward strand.
ATTCGAATGATATCATGACGCCAATTGTGATAGATAAACCTTTCATATGGAATATCTCCATACATCTCCTGACATTCCTCTTTGGTCATAGCTACATGAGTTCCCAAAGCGGGAAGGATATCGACTATTGTTTGATCCTTTAAAAGATGATAGTAGGTATTGGTTATATAACCAGCATTTGAATGAAATCTTGTGAAATCCGGAGGGACTAATAGCACTTTTTTTAAATTTTTTCCCTCTAAAGATTTTACAAGAGCTTCTTTGATTTCTTCTGGAGATAACCCTAAATCACTCTTGTTCTTGAGAAAGATTTCCATTCTACACCCCTGAATAAGCGGAGAAACCACCATCAATAGGAACGACTACTCCAGTTACAAAGCTAGAAGCATCGTTATCAATCAGCCAGAATAAAGTTCCGATTAATTCCTCAGCTTCTCCGAAACGTCCCATTGGAGTATTGTTCAATATTTTATGGGTTCTAGGAGTTGGTGTTCCATCACTATTCCATAATAAGTTCTTGTTCTGCTCTGTAGAAAAGAACCCTGGAGCCATGGCATTAACCCGAATACCACTCTTTGCAAAATAAACTGCCAGCCACTGAGTAAAATTGGATATTGCTGCTTTAGCAGCACTATAGGCTGGTATTTTTGTCAGTGGTTTAAAGGCGTTCATCGAACTGATATTGATAATATTTGATCCTTCTTTTTCAATCATATCTTGAGCAAAGATTTGTGTTGGTAACAATGTTCCTGTAAAGTTCAGACCAAAGACAAAATTAAAGCTGACAGGATCCAAATCAAAGAAGCTCTTGTTTCCATTTTGACCAAATTTTTCTTTATTAAAGAATTCATCATCAGTTGTAGCTTTAGGGTTGTTACCGCCAGCTCCATTAATCAAAATATCGCATTTACCATACTTTTTTAGGATTACCTGATGAGCCTCTTCAATGCTCTCTTTTTCGAGAACATTACACTTGACACCGATTGCCTGATATCCCATGTTTACGATATCCATAGCTATTTCTTTTGCCTTATCCTCATTCAAATCAAGGACTGCTACTTTAGCCTGGCACATAGCAATTGCTTTCGCAAACATGCTACATAAAACTCCAGCACCCCCAGTAATGACGACTACTTTTCCTTTTAAATTGGGTTTGTATGATAATTTCATAATCCATGTCCTTTCTTTTATGCATTGTATGTTGATGAAGATGTTGTTCCCCCAGCACCTGTCCAATTGGTATGGGTAAACTCACCACGTGGACGATCAACTCGCTCATAAGTATGAGCTCCAAAGTAATCCCTTTGCGCTTGTAACAAATTAGCAGGTAATCTTTCACTGCGATATCCATCAAAATAGGTCAACGCTGAAGCCATTGCTGGTATAGCAATACCATTTAAGATGGCTGTAGCTACAACCTTGCGCCAGCTCGAAATCAATTTTTCGATGCTATTTTTAAAATAATCATCAAGCAATAGATTTGTAAGCTCACCATTTTTTGTATAGGCATCCTTTATTTTTCCTAAAAAGACTGAACGAATAATACAGCCACCCCGCCACATCAAGGCAATTCCCCCATAATTCAGATTCCAGTTATAGGTTTGGGCAGCGGTTCTCATCAAAGTATATCCTTGAGCATAAGAGATAATCTTAGAGGCATATAAAGCTTTTCTAATATCCTCGATAAATTCTTCTTTGTTACCTGTGAATTCTTTCTTCTCTTCCTTGAAAACCTTTGAAGCAACAGTTCTTTCTTCCTTTAGGGCTGATAATGAGCGGGAATATACCGCTTCAGTTATCAGAGTCAGGGGAACCCCTTCATCTAGTGAAGCCATGGCAGTCCACTTTCCTGTGCCCTTTTGACCAGCAGTGTCTAAAATCTTGTCCACCAGTGGAAGATTATCTTTATCCTTATATGCTAAAATATCAGCTGTTATTTCTATTAAATAGCTGTCCAGTTCTGTCTTATTCCACATGGTAAAAACTTCATGCATCTCATCAGCAGTCATTCCCAACAAGTTTTTTAACAAGTAATAGGCTTCACAGATCAACTGCATGTCACCATATTCGATTCCATTGTGAACCATCTTGACAAAATGACCAGCCCCATTTTCACCTACCCAATCACAACAAATAGCCCCATCAGAGGTTTTTGCAGCAATCGCCTGAAAAATCGGTTTTACCTCTTTCCAAGCCTCTACTGAACCACCAGGCATTAATGAAGGTCCCTTTAATGCACCTTCTTCACCACCAGATACTCCCATTCCAATATAATATAAACCTAGTTTTTCTAAATAGTCTGTTCTTCTGATAGTGTCAGGAAAGTGTGAATTACCACCATCAATGATGATATCGCCTTTATCTAGTAGCGGTATTAAGCTCTCAATAACTGTGTCAACAGGACTACCAGCTTTTATCATGAGCATCACTTTGCGCGGTTTCTTTAAAGAAGAAACCAGATCTTCTAAGCTATAGGCTCCTATTATTTGATGATTCTTGGCCCTTCCCTCGATAAAATTTGTTACCACCTGGGTGGTACGATTAAAGCAAGCAACCGTAAATCCTCGAGATTCAATATTCATTATCAGATTTTCACCCATAACTCCTAGGCCAATTAGACCAATATCGGCTTTTTTCATATCATTCTCCTTTTCAATTTGCTTTAGCGCTTAACGCGAGCATTACCTTCCCAAATATTCCATACCTGTTCTTCATCAATTGGTGAAGCGAAGTCATCAAGGGATGTGACAACTAAAGCTCCAGTCGCCCATCCAAAATGAAGGCATTCCTCACTATTCCATTTTTTCAATAAACCGTATAATAATCCCCCAACAAAGGCATCACCACCACCAATTCTATCGAGTACCTGAATTGGTCGTGGTTCAACAACACTCCATAAATCATCATCTAGGATAATTGCTCCCCATAAATGCTCATTAGCATTTAGAACTTCTCTGAGAGTAGTTCCAAATATTTGGGCATTAGGAAATTCTTTTTTTACATTCATAATCATAGTTTTAAAACTATCGATCTTATTTATGATATTCTTTCCACCGGCTTCAGGTCCCTTAACACCTAGAGCTAATTGGAAATCTTCTTCGTTTCCCAATAAAATATCCGCTAGACTAGCTATTTTTTTAAAGATATCCGCTAATTCATCGTGACGATTTTTCCAAAAAGAAGCCCGGTAATTCAAATCAAAAGAGATTTTTGTTCCCGATTCCTTAGCTTTTTTCGCCAAGGCTAGACAAAAAATTCCAGTTTCCCTTGACAAGGCCACAACTAGTCCTGAAAGATGAAGGATTTGAACTCCCTCTTGATCAAATATTCTTTCCAGATCAAAGTCTTCTATATTTAGTGTCTTACCTACTTCACCTGCACGGTCATTCCAAACCCTTGGTGCTCTCATTCCATAACCACTATCAGCAATATTGAACTGATGACGGTAACCCCAAGGACCATTTTGAGGAATATCTCTTCCCTCATAATCGATATGGCGTTTTCTCAAATCAGCTTTAATGAATGTGGCGATGGGACTATCAGCTACAAAAGTAGTTAAAACCTTTGTTGCCATCCCTAAAGAAGAAGCGACATTTAAAACATTTGACTCAGCACTAGTAGCTTGCATGTAATAAGAATTGCTCAGATGTACTGGTTGACGATTAACTGGGGTAATTCTAATTCCCATGCTTGTTGGTACAATCAAATTATAGGCACAATTTTGTTTAAGGCTGAATTCTTTCATAATTTCCCTCCACTAATTATTTTTGAAAACCAGAATATAATAAATCCAAGTGTTTACTGATATGCTTTTCAATTTTTGTAGCATACAGTTCAGAATTTTCTTGCCACAATTGATATAATCTATCCTTAAAAATATAATTATTTTTATCATCTTGGTGATTCAATATCAGGCCATAGGTGATATGAATTAGCTGTCTTGAATCGTTTTGTCTGAACAAATCACCTAATTTATCATCAGGTATTTTATCAACATCGGGGATATTGTCAAGATTTGTTGTGACATGATAATACTTTTTCGCTTCTTCAAAAACTGAAAGAGCATATTTATGAACCTCTCTATAAAGCACTGGATCAACCTTAGCTACTACTTCCATAGCTTCTAACCAGTTAGTTCCTGCGGTTTTAACATGGAAATTCCCCTTGGTATATTTTCCTATTAGGGCAAATGTTGAGAATTTATCCGAACCCGAGTGAATTGAAAGCTTATAGCCAAAATGACGAGCAATCGCTGCATGAATCTCTAATTCCTGTTCAAATTGGTGAAGATCACCGATGTAGTCAACACCTTTTTGGAATTCACCACAAAACCTTGGGGCAATTGTAGCAAATTTTACTCCCCGTAGAACTAATTCATTAGCTACAAAATAATGTTGTAAAGGAGTTGTTGGTGTTGAGGTTTCATCAATCGATATCTCAAAATCCACAATGTCCTGTTTATCTTTTAAGTAAGTATTATACATTAAAACAGCAAAATCTAGAGCTTTACCATAGATTGAAAGTGAACGCTGTAATTCTTTTACGTTAAAGCGAAGGTCGATATCCTCAACAATAAAAGTCTTTCCCAGGTAGCGATTCTTCATCGCTTCATCTAAAACAACATCATCATTCGAAGGAATATCATTATTGATATAATCACTGCAATCGAGAGTTATCATCGTAAATCCCATTCCCAGGGCATACTCAATTTCCTGAGGATTCTTTAAATGATCACCATCGGCACCAAATCCTTTATGATAATTCTCTTTCAGTACAGCAAAACTAACACAATCTAAAACATCATCATAAGTCCTGTTTGTCAGGGTTAGTTCTCTAATCGATTGTTGCACCAACACAGGATAACAATCATAATTTTTAAAAGTTCTGATATGACCGACACTAGCAATTCCCAGACGATCCCCAACCCCAAAGCTTCTTTCTCTTCTTAAAACTGGAATAGGTGCCGTAAAAGGTAATATTTTTCGAAGAATTTTGGCAGTTCCATGATTTGTTGGGCTTTTCTTTCCAGAAATCCCTTCAATGACCAGATTATCACCAGAAAATAAAGAGGCGACATCACCAAGTGAAATCAAATAATCCCTTTCTTCTTTTATCATAAATATTATACCATTATCCACCATATTAAATGACAAAGGATAAAATGAATACTTTTTACTGTTCTTAATTTTATTCAGCACTTCTTCTAATTTTATCATATCAATACCTGTATTATCCGTTTTCTTTAAAATAAACTCCTTGATCACTTTACCAACTCCATCTTCATTATTCGATGATGTGACGAAATCAGCTTTTTCCTGAATCTCTTTAACAGCATTGCTCATAGCAACACCTAATCCAGCAACTTCTATCATCGCTAGATCATTAAAACCATCCCCAACAGCAATTATTTCCTTTAATGGAATATGGTAATAGTCGCCAATGGTTTTTAAGGCATTAGCCTTGGATACTCCTAAAGCAACAAATTCAAGATATGTGGGGTTAGAAGTAAAAAAATTGGTTCTGCTACCTAGTAACGGTCTTATTTCTTCCTGAATGCTAATCAATCTTTCAGGAGAATCAAACCAAATAATCTTGGTAATCTCCTTTTTATAAATTTCTTGAAGATTGTCCAAGACAGTCGGTCTTGTTGAAGCAAGATTTCCATATTTTATGGTGTGCTCATCTTCAGTATTGAAGAACAATTCATCACCACACCAAATAGCAAGAGATGCCTGGTATTTTTTAGATATCTTTATAATATCTCTAGCTACATCTACTGGAAGATCTCTTTTAAAAATGATCTTTTTAGTTTTAGATGTAGCAATAATTGCTCCATTTCCAGCAATCACCGGAAGATCAAAAGCGAGTTTTTGACTCACTTCCTCTGCTCCAATCAAAGGCCTACCCGTAGAAAGTACAAAAATAGTGCCCATCTTTACAGCTTTGGTGATCATATTTTTCGTTGTCGCTAGAAGTTCTCTTTTATCATTTAAAAGCGTTCCATCGATATCAACTGCTATCATTTTATATTGGCATTTACTATTAATCATAGCAATACTCCTATTGTTTTTTATTCGAATTAGTGAGGTTCGTATTCTCGTACGCTATTCGGTTATACATATTTATAATAACATATAAAAATTAATTTGTAAAGAGAAACGAAGCATTTATTTATAGAGATATGAAAAAACCTGTTCCATTAAAGAACAGGAAAATTGAAATCTAGCTCAGATGATTATGACGATCGTCTCTTTCATCACGCATTTTTTTAATATAGTATGACAGAGCTAAAATTAACAAAGCAACAAAAGTAAAACCAAGGGTGTAGGTCAGTAAAAACCAGAAATATGGCAGTTCAGCATAGATAGCTGATAATACTGGTAAAGTACACTTATAATATGGGCTTATATAGAACATATTGAAGACTTCATTGATATCCGCTTTATAAATGACGATATTTAAAAACAGGGCAATCGACAAGAAAATGATGAATAAAACAGAGGCCTTGGCCAGTGTTTTAATCTTGATAGGGACAACCCGACTATAGAGCAAATAAACACCTAAGACAATCATCGCTCCATGATGAACCATTGTCTGAATATTTATTCCAATTTCCTCAATAAAGACATCATTGGGGTATATCATCACAGCAATTCCCGCAAAAACAGCGTATGTTGAAAGAAAGGCTAAAGCCTTCTCCTTCCATGACTTCGATTTTGCTAAAAGAGCGATCAAACCAGCATACATCGGTGTCGAGCAGAATTGAAAAGGAAAACTATACCATTGGTAATTCCAAACCACAATCCCATCATTAATGCTGTAAGAAAAGACAAATTGTTTGTACAGTTCGAAGCCAATCAGAACAAAGCAGAAAACTTTCAGTATTTTGTTTACGGTTTTTTCGGTTGGATTCGGAAATTTTGAACATAAAAAAATAATCATCAGGACTACTAATCCACAAAACAAGAGATGAAACCAGCCATAAGAGACCGGTTCTTTCATCGTTAATTGTAACAATTCT
>JAQUYR010000039.1 GCA_028691715.1 Bacilli bacterium
GGTGTTTCAACAAAAGAATACAGAGATAAAGATTGGGATAGTTATCGCAATTCAACAATCGGTTTTGTCTTTCAAAATTATAACCTTATTTCTCATTTATCGGTTCTAGATAATGTTGAGTTTGCTTTAACTCTTTCTGGGGTTAGTCGGGCTGAAAGAATCGCTAGGGCAAAAAAGGTTTTATCTGAGGTAGGTCTGGAAGATCAACTTCACAAAAAACCTAATCAATTATCTGGTGGACAAATGCAAAGAGTTGCTATTGCTAGGGCAATGGTTAATAATCCAAGAATTATCCTAGCAGATGAACCAACAGGCGCTCTAGACTCAAAAACAAGTATTCCTATCATGGAGATTTTGAAGAAAATAAGTGAGGATCGTCTGGTAATCATGGTAACTCACAATGTTGAGCTTGCTGAGGTTTATAGTGATCGTATTGTTAAGTTACTTGATGGAAAAGTTTTAGAGGATTCCCGGGTTTACAAAGAAGAAGCAGGAAAAGTTCAAAACAGTAAACCTAAGAAAAAGGTATCGATGTCTTTTTTGACTGCTTTAAAGTCAAGTTTTAAGAATCTTGCCAGTAAGAAAGCAAGAACTATAATCACCGCAATTGCTGGAAGTATTGGAATTATTGGTATTGCTCTGGTATTAGCTTTAAGCTTTGGAATGACTTCCTATGTCAATACTATGCAAAGTGATACTCTAGCAGGTTTCCCTCTAACAATCAGTAAAACAGTTAACATTACCAATGACATGTTTACAAGACCTAGGAGTGAATTAAATGATGCTACTGGAAATAGTGATACATCGCTTGATTTTCCTGATACTGATATCATCTATTCCTATGATTCAAGTGCTAATTCTCTAGCGCATACTAATCTGATCACTCAGGATTATCTTGATTATTTATTGGGACTAGACTCAACACTTTATAATTCTATTTCATATTCCCGAAATGTTGCTTTAAATGTTGTTGCTAAAACCAGTACTGGTGGCTATATAAAGGTCGAGGATGGTTCATCCAGTTCACCTTTCTCTATGTACTTTTCTAGTAGCTATTTTAATGAAATTCCTAATAGCCAGACTTTCATAGAGAGTCAGTATGACTTGTTAGGAGAAAACTCAAAATATCCAACAGCATATGATGAGATTGTTTTAGTCGTTGATGAACAAAATCGTGTTGATATCGCTCTTCTTGATGCTTTTGGAATAAGTGTCAGCGATGAGTTCACAATTGATGACTTCATCGGTATGGAATTTTATGTCATCGGCAATAATGAATATTACACCCAAAATGGAGCAATCTTTGTTGCCAGCACGAATTATCAATCAATGGCTGAGAGTAATCAGGCAATAGCGATAAAAATAGTCGGTGTGATGCGTGTTAAGGAAGAAGCTTCCAGTGAAGTTTTGACTAAAGGAATTGGTTACACTACTATGTTGACAGATAAAGTATTGGAAAAAGCTCAGGCTTCTGATATTGTATTAGCTCAAAAGCAGAACCCAACAATAAATGTTCTATCAGGAATGGCCTTCAATGATTTGATTACTTATAAGAGTGTTATGCAAATAATCGGTGGAGATACACTTCCCTCAGGAATTCAGATTTATCCAGTTTCATTTGAGGCTAAGGATAAAATAAAAGAATATCTGGATGATTATAATGTTAATCTCGAAGAAGTCGATCAGATAATTTACTCCGATTTAGCAGAAACCATATCTGGTGCTATATCTACTTTAATAAATACGATTACTCTTATTCTATCGGCTTTTGCAGCTATTTCTCTTGTTGTATCATCGATAATGATTGGAATCATTACTTATGTTTCGGTAGTTGAAAGGACTAAAGAAATCGGTATTTTGAGGAGTATTGGTGCGAGAAAGAAAGATATCAGTCGTGTTTTCAACGCTGAAACAACAATTATTGGTTTCACAGCTGGTTTAATTGGAATAGTTATTTCCTTATTTTTGATAATTCCTATCAATGCTCTGATTGCTAATTCAATCGGAATTAATAGTTTTGCTAGTCTTCCAAGTTATTATGCCCTTGGTCTAATTGCGATTAGTATTGCTTTAACCTTTATAGCAGGATTAATCCCTAGTAAAATAGCAGCTAATAAAGATCCAGTTGTAGCCCTTAGAACAGAATAAAATAAAAAGAGGTTGAGTTTAAACTCAATCTTTTTATTTGATCAATCTTGAAATTATATCATTTATTAGAATTCCAATCTCATCAAGAGTGATATTAATAGATCCTCTAAAATAATCAACCACAAGATTAATGGTACCATTGGTTATAAAATCAATCTGGGCCATTCTTTTATTTGGTTCCTCAGAAAGAGCTTTTAAATTGATATCTTTGTTTATGTACTGATTACATATTCTTTTCAGTTTTTCGATAAAATGAATGGGAAAATGAGAACTTAAAATCATCTTATATAAGGACTCATTTTCTTTTAACGTGGCAATGATTTTATCGATATAGGGAAGAAAGTCATCCTTATGAGAAATGATGTATTCGTTGGTTGCTTTAATAATCACTGAAACAATTTCACTTTCAAATTCTTCAACAACATTGTAAATGTCATCATAATGACTATAAAAGGTGCTTTTTGATATATCAGCACGATCTATAATTTCTTTTACAGTTATTTTATTTAAGTCCTCTTTTTCTTTTAATAGCTCTGCAAAAGCTTCTCTTATCATTTTTTTTGATCTGATGGAATTACGATATTCTGCCATTTTAACCTCCAATAAAAGACTGATTTTCAATATTGGTATGAAATCATACGAAAACAGTAAATTAGTTCTTTTAATTTTTCTTCTATTTCAGTATACTACAACAACTGATAAAAATCAAACCAAAGTATGAAAATATACTAGTGTATGAAAAAGGAGGAAAATATGAACATAATTGAAGTTGAGCATTTGACTAAAGATTACGGCTACGAACGTGGTGTTTTTGATATTTCCTTTAGTGTAAAAAAAGGTGAAGTTTTTGGCTTCTTGGGCCCTAATGGTTCAGGAAAATCAACAACAATTCGTCATATTATGGGCTTTTCTAAACCTGATTCTGGAGAAATAAAAGTTTTTGGAAAAGATACTTTTCAAAAATATTATGAAATACTAAACAAGATAGGATATATTCCTGGAGAGATTGCCCTTCCAGTTGGATTAACAGGCTGGGAATTCATCAAGATGATCCAAGATCTTCAACATATCCATAATAATAAAATGCTAGAAAAAATGTTAAGTCTTTTTAAATTGGAGGATAAAGTCTTAAAGGAAGAGACCAAAAGAATGAGTTTAGGCGTTAAAAGAAAGTTGGCAATTGTCACAGCGTTTATGTCTGATCCAGAGGTATTGATTCTTGATGAACCCACAAGTGGACTTGATCCGGTTATGCAAGAAGTTTTTATTAACTTTATAAAAGAGGAAAAAGCCAGAGGAAAAACCATTCTTTTATCAAGTCATATGTTCTCAGAAGTTGATGCTACTTGTGATACTATCTCCATCATCAAGGATGGTAAAATAGTTTCAAAATTTGCCAGTGATGATTTGAAGCATGCTAAAAAGAAATTTTATGATTTATACTTTGCAAAAGAAGAAGAGTATCAAGATTTTTGTAATGATCAGAGAAAGGATAGTTTTATTACGATTATAAGCAGAGATGATTTCAAGAAAAATGTCTTCATCTCAACAAATGATGAGGAAATTAATAAGGTAATTGCCTTCTTATCGAAATTTGATATTGATGAATTCTCCAATAAAAAAGAAACTTTGGAGGATTATTTTATGAAATTTTATAAAGAGGATAAGAATTTTGGAGGTGCTCTATAATGGAAATCATTGAAATTAAGCATTTAACCAAGGATTATGGTGATAACCGAGGAATTTTTGATATCAATCTTTCAATTCACAAGGGAGAAATGGTGGGATTTGTTGGGACAAACGGCTCAGGAAAGACTACCACAATCAGAAATATTATGGGTTTTTTGAAACCGACTAGTGGTCATGTATATGTCAAGGGTTTAGAGTCTTGGGAACAAGCTAGTGAAATCGCCAAAAGCATTGGTTATGTTCCTGGAGAGATTGCTTTTCCCGATTTACCTAGTGGTACTGTCTTTTTAAAGAGTCAAGCAGAATTCTTAAAAATGAAGGATATGGATTATGCTAATGAATTAATAGAAAAGTTGCAACTTGATCCCCGGGCAAATCTGAAGAGGATGAGCAAAGGCATGAAACAAAAAACCGCTTTAGTTGCTGCTTTAATGAATAATGCTGATATCATAATTTTAGATGAACCGACTACGGGGTTAGATCCCTTGATGCGAATTGCTTTTCTCGATATTATTAAAGAAGAGCATAAAAAAGGTAAGACTATTTTTATGAGTTCCCATATGTTTGAAGAGATGGAAGAGACTTGCGATCGGGTAGCTTTAATCAGCGATGGAAGAATTATCGATATTGCTGATATGAAGGAAATTAGAAATCGTGGTGTCAGGGAGTTTAAGATTGAATTCAAAAATCAAAGGGATTATCAAAACTTTTTAAATGAAGAGTTTGAAATAGTTAGAATACAAGAAAAATTTAATCAAATAACTATTAGTGTGAAAAATGCTGATGTAAATAAAGTATTTAAACATTTAAAGGATTATGATGTTAAATTCATATCTGAAGTGAAATATACTTTGGAAAAACACTTTAAGGAAATCATGATGAAGAATCTGGAAGTATCATCAACAGATGATGGAAAAAAGGAGGATAAATAAATATGTTTAGCAAAGCTTTGTTTAAACAATCATGTAAGGCAAACGGATTGATGTGGGGAATAATCACTTTTGCTGTTTGCTTTATGCTTGCTTGTGTGATGTTAATAAGTGGTAGTGGCAATGTCAGCACAATGAAAAATGCTGTCGAGAATACCATTATAATAGAAAACATTGATTCAGAACTGGAAAAGAGAGCTATTAATTATTTTACTTTATCCTTGGATGGAACAAAAGAATTTGACAGACTTTTCTTAAAGGGATTCAAAGAGAGTTTTATCCAAGAATATTACATCGCTTCAAACTATCAATCAAAAACTGATATTTGGTTGAATGAATTACCAGATAAGACTGATTTTGAAAGAGTTGAAGACTACATGCTGGCTTTACAAAATTGGCAAACAAATATTCCTAGCACTGATAATAACAATGCTGCTAATTGTTACTTATACTATTTAAATATATGGCTTGAGAGCATGCCAAAGGAATCAGATTATGAAACCTCAGATAATTATAATGAAGCACTTAGTTACTGGAATACTCAAAAACCAACGGCGATAGCAGCTGCTTTTGTTGCTGTAACACAATATGATGTGGTTGATATCTATTCACAAGCAATCAGTAATCTTGAAAACTATATAGGTGAACTGGCTAGCGCCATTGACCCATCATATATAAAGGGTACAGATGGTTACGATGAAATATATGCTGATATTATGTTTAGTATCAATCCAAATGGAGTGATGAATGCTACCTATGAATCGTTTGAATCGGGTTCAGCTATTGAAAGCTATGATGTTAGTAATTTGGTTTTAGCAATTAAACCTGAGGATATGATTTCATGGCTTGAAAGTAGTAACAGTGATGATTTTAGTAATTATATAAACGATGAGGAAAGAGAGAATTATCGCCTTGAAAGAAGTAAATATTCATCATCCATTTTTTTGGCTGGTAATATGACGACACTTACATCACAAGAGAAGATGATTGAAGCATTAGCTGAATACGGAGTAACCAAAGAAGTGTATGATTCTTTTGGATATACATATAACAGTATTAAACATACAGCAACAACAGCCATTTTATCCTACCAAGCAAGATATGAATATGAATTGACATTAATCGATAGTACGAACCCTCTTTTAATTGCAAAACTAAAGGATTCACTAAAAGCTGACATTTGTAATAGCTTACTCGATTCCTTGCCAAAAGATGTATCCGATGGAATTCAAGAGATTGGACAAATGGATCTATATAGTCTGATTGTGGGGTCTGTTTTCTATAAAATAGCGGGATTATTACTACCAATCATTTTTATGATTATGGCAGCTAATAATCTAATAGTAGGTCAGGTGGATAGTGGTTCAATGGCTTACATCTTATCAACTTCAACAAAAAGAAAGCAAGTTGTCTTTACTCAAGCATGTTATTTAGTAGGGTCACTGTTTATAATGTTTCTTTGTACAACAATTACTAGTTTTATATGTTTATCAATTGTTGATTTAAAATCTAGCAATTTAACTTATACAAAATTGCTATTGATAAATACAGGGGCTTTTTTGGTTCTATTCGCCATGTCAGGTATTAATTTCTTGTCTTCATGTTGGTTTGATCGAAGCAAACGCTCTATGGCATTAGGTGGAGGCCTGAGCATGTTTTTCCTTGTAGCTACAATGCTTGGTCTGTTTGGGTCAAAAGTTATCCCAACAGTGGTGAGACTGGAAACCTTGAACAATTTTAATTATGTATCGATAATCAGTTTCTTTGATGCTATTTCCATTATTGATGGAACAAAAGTATTTATCTGGAAATTTGCTGTTTTGTTGGGAATTGGAATTGCCGGTTATATTATCGGTTCTAAAAAGTTTGAAAGGAAGGATCTTCCGTTATAAAAATAAAGGCTAATTGTTCATTTTGAATGATTGGTCTTTTATTTTTATCCTTTTTGTCATCAATTAATAATTATTATGTAATTGTTTTGTAAAAAATATAAAATACGATTGACAGAAATCATTATAAAATGTATAAATTAAAATAGATAGCATTAACATTTTAAAATTTCATACAATAAAATTTGCTAAAGAGCTTTAAATAGGCTCCTCACCACCAAACAGAAAGATGATGAGGTATAAGAATGAAAAAAATATTTAAAACCCCCGAAAGCATTATTTTCACCCTTCTATTTATTATTATTTTAATTTTGATTTTAACAACTTCACCATTGACAGAAACCTTGAAAGGATTTTACCATATTTTAACCTGTACTAGTATTTTACTTACAGATTATTTAGCAATTGGAGGACTGTCAGCAACACTACTCAATGTTCTCTTGACAACACTATTGAACTTGTTTTTACTAAGAGCAATGAAGATTAAAATCAATGGTCCAATTTTTGCATGTTTGTTGACTATTGCTGGATTTTCTTTTTTTGGGAAAAACCTTTATAATGCTCTTCCACTATATTTGGGAGTATACTTGTATACAAAGGTGATAAAAGCTAATTTAAGGGATTATATAGTTGTTTTTTTGTTATCTTCTGGTATATCCCCAATAGTCAGTTTTATTCTTTTTGGGTTATCCTTACCAATATTTGTGACGATTTTCTTATCAATATTTATTGGAGTTCTAATCGGCTTTATTCTCCCAGCCTTCAATAAGCATACCATTCAATTTCATCAGGGATATAATCTATACAATACGGGATTTTCTATGGGAGTAATATCGATGATTGTGACAGGAATTCTTTTTTCATTAAACATTACAATAACTAGAGAAACAATAATTACTGCTAGATATCATAATTTTCTTCTTTCAACAATTGTAATTCTTTCCATCTTCTTTATCGGATATGCTTTTTATTTAAACAAAAATGTTTTAAAGAAATATCCTTGTTTATTGAAAGAATCAGGAAGGTTATTCAGTGATTTTTCAACTATTCATGGTAAAGATGTAGTATCCCTAAATATTGGTCTCTTAGGAGTCTTGATGATTATTCTAATCGTTGCTTTAAAAATTAAGATAAGTGGCCCAGTAATGGGAGCAATTCTTACAGTGCTCGGATTCGGAGCGTTTGGGAAACATATAAGAAACACTATTCCTGTAATAAGTGGAGCTTTACTCGCCTTATTTTTAACTCATATCGACCTAACCATAACTTCAACAATAGCGATTATATTTGTCACAGGATTAGCTCCTCTAGCTGGTAAATATGGATATAAAGCAGGAATAATCGCTGGTTTTCTTCATCTTTTAATAGTTAAATTGACTTTAGACTTTCAAGGAGGATTTGATCTATATAATAATGGTTTTGCAGCTGGTTTTATTGCAGCTATTTTGGGATCACTATACGAAATATTTGTTTTTAAAAGAGAAAAATATCATAAATTTCACTGGGACAAACTAGAAGAAATATAAATGAAATAATTATTTTATTTTCACATATAAAGTGATATAATGAACAAATAAAAATAATTTGGGAGTATTATATGGAACATAAGATAGATAAAAGAGAGCGTAGTGAAAACATTATTCCAAACTATGATTTTCTATTCAACGACGATGTTAAGAAGGCGAAAAAGAGCAAGGGATTCTTTCGTAAGATTCTAAAGATTAATTTTGGTAAACTGTTCATCAGTAGTATATTCTTTATCATAAAAGCTTCTCCTGTCTGGATAATGCCAATCATTACGGCTAATGTAATTGACATCATCACTGCAGGTTTTAACGATAGGACAATTCATGGCTTATTGATCAATGCCTTGATATTGCTTGCCTTGCTCGTTCAGAATGTTCCGATGCATTATTTGTATGCCCGAGTTACTGATAAAATGCTTAGAAATAGTAGCGCTGGAATCAGAGCAACTGTTGTCAGAAAATTACAGAGATTATCCATTACTTATCATAAAGAAATGGAGACTGGGCGAATACAATCAAAATTCTTAAGAGATATTGGCAATGTTGATAGCTTTTTTTCTTATATCATCAGAACAATTATTCCTGATATAATTGGAGTAATTATTTCAATTGGTATTTCTATTTATAAAAGTGGAACAATCACTTTAATATTTTTTATTGTCGTTCCTTTGAATATTCTCTTAGCAAGAGCATTTAGAAAACCGATGACAGTTAATAGTCGGGCTTTAAGAGCGGAATCTGAAAACATGTCTTCTAGGCTTTCAACAATGCTGGAAATGATGACAGTGACTAAAGCTCATGGCTTGGAAGAAGAAGAGATTTCTGGTTTTGATAATGAAATTCAAAAATTGACCAATGTTGGACTGACAGCTGACAAAACTAATGCTTTTTTTGGCTCTTGTGTTTGGGTTTTAAGCAATGCTCTACGATTCCTTTTTCTATTCTTTTGTGCCTATATGGCGTTAATAGAAAAGATTACCATTGGCGATGTTGTCTTATATCAATCTTTATTCGCTTCAATCAATGGATATGTTACCTCTTTGATAAATATAATGCCGACTTTAAACACCGGTATGGAATCAGTTCGTTCGATTTCAGAGATAATGGTTTCTGATGATATTGAAGATAACACTGGCAAAGAAAACATTCCAACATTAGAGGGAAGAGTTGATTTTAACAATGTCTCATATAAATATCCTGATGGTGAACAAGATGTCATCAATAATTTAGATCTCCATGTCAAAGCTGGAGAGTGTATTGCAGTTGTTGGAGCTTCGGGTTCAGGTAAATCAACCATTATGAACATGATTATTGGTTTTTTAAAGCCAACAAATGGAGAGTTGTTAATAGATGGTAAATCGATTAATGATATCTCTCTTAGCGATTACCGAAAAAACATTTCTGTTGTTCCTCAAAACAGTATCCTCTTCTCGGGAACGATTCGCCAGAATATTACCTATGGGCTATCTCATTATAAAGAAGAAGATTTGGAAAGAGTGCTAGCGATGGCGAATATCAATGAGTTTTTGGGTGAATTACCTAATGGAGTTGATACCAACATTGGCGAACACGGAGGAAAACTTTCTGGTGGTCAGAAACAGCGCTTAACGATTGCTAGAGCCCTGATACGAAATCCAAGAATCCTAATTCTAGATGAAGCGACTAGTGCTCTAGATAATATCTCTGAATATCATGTTCAAAAAGCTATCTCATCTTTGATTAAAGATAGAACCACTTTTATTGTTGCCCATCGTTTATCGACGATTCGTAATGCCGATCGAATTCTAGTCATGGAAAATGGTCTTTGTGTTGAAATGGGAACATATCAAGAATTGATGAATAAAAAAGCAAAGTTTTTTGAACTGAAAAATATGAATGATATCACTTTCAAAGAAGCCGAAGAGGGATTGAAATAATAAACTAAAACTTTAATAAGTATTTAAAATTATCCTAGGTATAAAAAATCAAATTTGTAGTATAATTATAATATGGAGGTAGTTGTATGAGAAAAATTCCCTATATTCTTTTATCTTTATTCTTTGTCTTATTTTTCACTGCCTGTTCAAATAAACAAAGTGAAAATACTAATACACTAACAGATAGTAGTTATAAGGTATATTATAATCAAGTTGGCTATATGGAAATGGATGAAGGATATACCATTGATGTAATAGCTTCAGCTTCACCAAAGGTTTCCTGTTCAAGGATGGATGAATATGATTATAAGTATTTTGAGAATAATGTTTTAATCGTCATCAACAAGGATACCAGCAGTGGTTCTTTTAGTTATAAAGTAAATAATATAACTAGGGAGGATACCTCTTTAGCCATTGATATTGAAGCTCTTAAACCAGAGGTTTATACCGATGATATGTCTGGTTGGGAAATTGTCATTGAGATTAGTAAGGAAAACTATAACAATCGTTTAATCGATATAAACTGGATTAATGATTAAAAATATTATTTAAACATCTAAAAAGGTGCGAAAGGATTTTTCTATTCGCATCTTTTTTATTTATAAGAAATAGTAATGGATATTTTTAAAAAGATGATGAATATGGTATAATAATAGTAGTAAATAGTATTTATAAAAGGGGAGAATGAGGATGAAGGAAGCGCTTCTTTATGAAAAATTAAATGCTAATGAAGTCAAGTGTCATGTCTGCAATCATTATTGTCAAATCAAAGATGGCAGTAGGGGGATTTGTGGAGTGCGGAAGAATATCAAAGGAATTCTATATTCCTTGAATTATGGCCATACTATTTCTTCAGCAATAGACCCCATTGAGAAGAAACCACTCTATCATTTTTTACCAAGAACTTATATCTATTCTCTGGCAACAGTTGGCTGTAATCTGAAATGTTCTTGGTGTCAAAATTGGGAAATATCTCAGAGCCCAAAGCCCGATAATGAGATAGT
>JAQUYR010000002.1:0-12862 GCA_028691715.1 Bacilli bacterium
AATTCCATAAAAAATACCTCCTATTTGATTTAAGAATAAATGACTTAGAATAATTTATTCCTTTATTTTATTATAACATTATCTAATATTATGTCAATTTATTTGCTTTTTAATTTAAAACCAGATTTGAAAGTAGTTTTTGCAATAAAACCATCTGCTATATATAATACCTGAGGGAGAACCACAATTACAATTGTTACCGATATTATAGCACCGATTCCTATCAATCTTCCTAAAATTGCAATTATTGGAACATCCGAAATGACACCTAATAGCAGACCAGCGACTGTTAATATTGATCCTGATGTTAATATTGATGTCATTGATTCCTTTATCGCTAGAGCCATACTTTCTTTTCGCGAGTGTTCTTTTCTATTGGTGATGTAGCGATTACTCATCAAAATACCATAGTCTATTGTAGCTCCAAGTTGAATACAACTCACTATTAAATAACCCATAAATAGTAATTTTTGATCGATTAAAGCAGGTATTGACATATTTATAAAAATAGCTCCTTCTATTAAAACAATTAAAATCATGGGAATTGCTAGCGACTTAAAAGAAATCATTATTATTATAAATACTAGGACAATTGAAATTATCATTGCTACCAAGTAATCATTACTAGAAGTATTTTTTATATCCAAAACTGAAAGAGTCTGAGCTATAACATAGTGCTCTTCAGGGATTAATGTATCTAGTTTATCATTCAATAATTCATAATAAGAGAAAGAAGTTTCGTTCTCTTCAGGGAGATCTATCGTCAGGATGATTCTTTGATATTTTATTCCAACAAATTCATCTTTTATCAAAGCATTATCAATATTCTGGTAAGCAGAAAGACTCGATAGATCAAACTCATCGATAAAATCTGTTAAACCAGAAATATCATCTAAAATATTAATCTTAGCTTCATATTCCCCAAATAACACCATTTGATTGTTAAAACTAGTAAATAAAGCCCTTGCTTGCTCATCAAGATACTCACTAAAATTGTTTTCAATGAAAGGAATCAGTACTTTGATCGATGTTTTATCTCCTTCGAGAAGGACATTATCATTTTTTAACTCTTCATAGGCATAATCAATGATATTACCATCGATATTTGCAAATATATTTTTCATCTCCAAAGCTGTCAGTGGTCTATTCATGTATATAATAATTTCTTTGATGCTCATTGTTATTCTACCGAACATCCCATATAACATCTCAATATCCTGAGTTTCTACACTATTATTTAAGACCATTGCCATTGAAGTTATATCGAGTTGAGTTGATAAAAAATCATTATTAAAATCAATAAATTCTTTAATCGTTATCTTTGATTTATGAAGATAATTATAAGCTTGCATTATATCGCTCGTACTTAAGATTCCCCCAAAGATTGAAGACATCTGTTCATAATCGTATTCTGTTTCAAGAAAAGTAATTATTTCTAACAGTGATATTTTTTCACTAGCTAACAGCTGATAGATCATTTCTATATTGTTTATTTCACCACTATAAAAAAATTCTAAGTATTCTAACATTTCATCGCTACTCATTGAATTATTTATTTTTTGTACTTCAATCAAATATTTACTCAAATCCTCCAAAGAAACAGTTAATTTGGTTATATCTTTGTTGTTTATTATTTTGAATAGAGAATTGATATCACTATCAGTCAGTCCATATTCTTTAGTGAATTTCGATAATTCATCCCTATCCATTTGTTTTGTAAATGAAATACTATCTTTGATATAAGTTTTCTCATCGATATTTACTTCTTCTAGTTCTGTACAAATATCTGATGTATCTATATCCTTATCCAATAATATCACCATTTTAGCATTTATTCCAAAACTATCCCTAATCTTTGTATCATTCACTACCATTAATTCCCCTTCTCTTGAAAAAGTGTTATCACTATAGGTGAAGTCATTTTTGCTCTGGAAATATGCTCCACCAGCGATTAGGATTATAGCTATTATTGGAAATATGTATCTCGTTTTATATAAAAAGTGGTTATATTTTTCATTTCTCTGAAGTAATTGCTTATGATGACCTTTTTCTAAAACTTTATTAAACACTAAAATTAAACAAGGCATTAAAAAGATTACTGTTATCAATGTTAATAAAACTCCCTTTGAAAGAACAATCCCCACATCAAGTCCGATTTTATAACGCATAAACATTATAGCAACAAAACCAGCAACAGTTGTTAGGCTACTAGCAATAATGGGAACAAGAGAAGATCTCCAAGCCTTTTTCAAAGCTAGAGCAACTTCTAGTCCCTCTTTTCTACAGTCGCGATAACGATGCAGTAAAATAATTGAATAGTCCATACAAATAGCAAACTGTAATATCGCACTAATGGCATGTGTCATATAAGATACATTAGGCAAAAAAGCATTTGTTCCCATATTCAAAACAATTGAAATCCCCACGATTAAAGCAAATAGCAGAGGATCAAAAAACGAAGTTGTCGTTATCGTTAGAATTAATAAAATAATCGGAATTAAAAATAGAATGATTTTAGGAATCTGCTCCTTAATCATGAGATTATAATTATATGTGAGAAATGCCTGACCATTTATATAGTAATCATAATTTAAGGTATCTAGATATTCTATCATCTCTCTCACAACTGTTTGCGAGGTCTCATCGTAATCATTATTCTCAAGTGTTATTTTAAATAATACTTTTTTATCTTTATATTCCGTCTCAACATTCTTCACATTATCGATGAATAACTTTTCTTTTATTTCTACAATATCAACATCATTAATATTCTCTATCATAATCTGAAGATATCCATTTTGGCCAAACTCACTATCTAATACCACTAATGCTTCTTTAGTTTTTGAGTCATCAGGCAAATACTCTGTCACATTATAATTAATATTTACCTGGGGTATTAAAAAAATACTCCCCACTATCGCAAGACAAAAAATAAAAACAATCCAATATTTCAACTTTCCAAACATATGCTTCATCATTTCCTCTCATCTAACAATCTTAATAAAAGAACGTTTTGTCTATTTATAGACAATTTGTTGACTTTTTTTATTGATTTTATTATAATTAGTTTAAGCATAGAAAACAATATGCAATGTTTTGAATACTGTTTAATAATCAACAAACTCATTTTTAGTGTTGATTATAAATAATTTTGAATATGGAGATGAAACAAATGGACAGAAGAATAAATAAGACTAAAAAAATTCTCAAAAATAGTTTGGTTGATCTAATGGAGGTTAAGGATTTCCGGAAGATAACCGTTACTGATTTAACTGAAAAATCAGATATCAATAGGGGAACCTTTTATCTTCATTATGCTGATATCTATGATATGATTGAAAAGCTTGAAGATGAGACCATTGATATAATAAATGAAAAGGTTAAATATCACAGTGATTCCATTCAACAAAATTCCTATTTCCCCCTTTTAATGGATATATCGAGTTATTTAAAGGATGATTATCGCTTTTATAAAGCTCTACTAGGAGTTGGTGGTGATATTGGGTATCTTCATAAAATAAAAGGGGCTATGACTAAAACATTCTATATTCATAGCAGTGGTAATTTTAAGAATATAAAGGACAAGAGCATTCTTGAAGCTGCTGCTAGTTTTATAATCTCAGGTGGAATAGGGATTTTTCAGGATTGGCTGAGAGATGATTGCCGACAACCAGCAGATAAGATTATTATGGGATTGGAAACACTATTCATTAATAAATAAAAAAAGCTGAACCTTTAAAGGGTTCAGTTTTATATTTCCATAATCTGTTTTTCTTTGTCTTTAGCAACAGCATCAACATTTTCAATAAATTTATCCGTTGCTTTCTGAGATTTTTCATTGTATCTTTTTAAATCATCCTCAGAAATTACACTGTCTTTTTCCAATTTTTTTAATTGATCATTAACTTCACGGCGAATATTACGAATAGCAATTTTTGAGTTTTCAGCTAAGCCTTTTAATTCCTTAACCAAATCTTTTCTTCTTTGTTCTGTCAGAACAGGGAAATTTATGCGAACGACAACGCCATCATTTTGAGGAACTAAGTTTAAGTCAGCTAATTGAATAGCTTTTTCAATATCCTTTAATATTGACTTATCAAATGGTTTTATAACAATTTGTTGAGCTTCTGGTACTGATATAGAAGCAATTTGATTAAGTGGTGAAGGAACACCATAATATGGTACCATGATGTTATTTAAAACACTAGGGTTTGCTCGTCCTGTTCTAAGAAGAGCTAACTCTTTTTTTAAAGCTTCAATGGTCTTACTCATTTTTTCTTCGCCCATACTAATAATTTTTTCTGGCATACAATTTTCTCCTTTTCTATTTATTGTTACTACTGATTAAAGTTCCAAAAGAGAAATCATTTGCTGCTTTAGAAATGTTTCCCTTTTTATTCATATCAAAAACATAGATATCAATATTGTTTTCAGCGCACAAAGTTGCAGCTGTTAAATCCATAACTTCTAAATGATTTTCTAAAACATCTTTATGAGTCAATTTAGTAAGTTTTTTAGCTTCCTTATTGGTTTTAGGATTCTTATCATAAACACCATCAACTCCATTTTTAGCCATCAAAATCATTTTTGCTCCCAATTCAGCAGCCCGTAAAGCCGCAGTTGTATCGGTTGTAAAGAAAGGAATTCCGTTTCCTCCACCAAAAATGACAATTCTATCTTTTTCTAAATGCGATAAAGCCTTCCTCCTAATATATGGTTCAGCTACTGAAGGAATAGAAAGCGATGTCATCACTCTGGTATCGCATCCCAATGTCTCTAGGGCACTTTGCAAAGCTAGAGCGTTAAGAATAGTTGCCAGCATGCCCATATAATCAGCACTAGAGCGTTCAATACCACAATCAATCGCATCACGTCCTCGCCAAATATTACCAGCACCAACAACAACTGAAAGCTCAGTGTTTCCTAAATCATATAAATCTTTGATCTCTTTAGCGATTTCTTTTACCTTTAAATGGTTGATTCCTTGCAAACCATCGTTACCTAATGCTTCACCACTAATCTTCAAAACAATTCTTTTCTTTTTCATTCTTCCTCTTACCTTTCAAAAAAAGGCACGTTAAATATACGCACCTTTTGGATTTTAGTTGTTAGCAGCTGCTAATACTTCAGCTACAAAATCGTCTTTTTTCTTTTCGATTCCTTCCCCAACTTCAAGGCGTATATAAGTAACAATATTAGATTTATTATCTTTTACATATTGTTCAACTGTAATATCTTGATTTTTTACAAACATTTGATCAACTAAGCAAATGCTTTTTAACATCTTTTGTACTTTTCCTACAACGATTTTATCAACGATATTTTCTGGTTTACCTTCGTTTAACGTCTCTTGTCTTAAGATTGCAGTTTCACTAGCAAGGAAATCGGCATCTACTTTGGTTCTGTCTAAATATTTTGGTGACATCGCAGCAACATGCATACAAACATCTTTTGCAACTTCTGCATTATCGCCATCTAAAATACTAAGAACAACAATCTTACCTCCCATATGAGAATAAGCACCAAATACTTGGTTGTCATTCTTTTCAAAAACATTTACTCTTCTCAAAGTAATTTTTTCACCAATAGTAGCTATTACTGAAATTATCAAATCTTTGACAGTTCCATCTCCAGCTTTAGCTTCTAAAGCTTCTTCATCATTTTTGGCATCACTAGCAAGAAGTGCTTGACCAATTTCATTAACAAAATTTAAAAATTTCTGATTCTTAGCAACAAAATCTGTTTCTGCATTTACTTCGTAAACAACAGCTTTATTTCCTTCTATTGCATAAGCACAAACACCTTCAGCAGCAATACGGTTTTCCTTTTTAGCAGCTTTCATGATACCTTTTTCGCGAAGCCAAGTAATAGCTTCATCAATATTACCATTAGTCTCCACTAAGGCCTTCTTGCAGTCCATCATTCCAGCGCCAGTAATTTCACGTAACTCTTTTACTAATGCAGCACTAATCATATATAGCCTCCTTATTCAGTAACTTCTACCTTTTCAGGGGTAGCAGTAACTTCTTCAGATTTTTCTTCTTTTGGTTTTCTAGTTCTTTTTGGTTTTTCTTCAACAGCAACTGGAGCATCGCTCTTTACTTCTTCAACAGCTGGAGTAGCAACTTTTACTTCTTCAACAACTGGAGCAGCAGCCTTTACTTCTTCAACAACTGCTTTTGGAGCAACTGGTTTTGAGGCCTCTTCAGCAGGTTTTGGAGTGTATGCAGGACGAGGTGCTCTTGGACGGAAGTCTTTATTATCGCGATGAGAATTGCGATCATAATTTCCTCTTTGACCTCTTCCATTGTTATCACGATATGGACGTCTTGGACGTTCTTCTGGTGCTGGTTCATCAGTAAATTCAATTACAATTGGAGTTCCGCCTTGAGCTTCAACAACCGCATTTGCCATAGTAGCAACGATTAATTTTACTGAACGTATAGCATCGTCATTTGCTGGGATAACAAAATCAACTTCATCTGGATCGCAGTTAGTATCGACTAATGCGAATACAGGAATGTTTAATTTATGAGCTTCAGCAACAGCATTGTGTTCATTTTTAGGATCTACTACAAACATCGCTGCAGGAAGTCCCTTCATATCTCTAATACCGCTGAAATATTTTACTAGTCTTTCTTTTTCCTTATTGATAAGGATTACTTCTTTTTTTGGTAAAACTTCAAATACTCCGTCAGCTTCCATTTTTTCGATTTCAACTAAACGAGAAATACTCTTACGAATTGTTTTATAATTAGTTAATGTTCCACCTAACCAACGTTGATCAACATAGAATTGACTGCAACGAGTAGCTTCTTCTTTGATGACATCTTGAGTTTGTTTTCTTGTTCCAACAAATAATACTGTTCCATTATTTTGAACAATTGTAAATAATTGTTTGTAAGCTTCTTCAACTAAAGTAGCTGTTTTATCTAAGTCGATGATGTAAATTCCATTACGTTCTCCAAAGATATACTCTTTCATTTTAGGGTTCCAACGGCGAGTATTATGACCGAAATGAACGCCTGCTTCTAGCAATTGATTTTTTGTAATAACTGACATTTTTTTGTAGATCACTATCGAGAGTGATTTTTCCTCCTGTTTTATTTTGTTTGGCCTCCACCATCTTCAACAAACCCCGCTCCATTCAGTTTGAATGCACTTGACGACGTTCTCCAATAGTGTGTGTATTTTTTATTGCCTTCCATATTATAACACAATCTATTGACTTATGCAAATATTTTTTTATTTTAATGATGTTTATTCTATTTCAAAGTCTCACTTTGTATTTCAGGTAATTTTTCCTCTTTTTTGATAATATTGAGTTTCGTGAATATTTTTGTAAACATATCGATGAGTGGTCCATAAACAATAACCGTTATTATTGAAGCAATTCCAAAAACTCCTCCTAATAGCCACCCTATCAAAAAGAAAATAGCATCATTAACTATTTTGATATAAGCAAAGCGCCACTTTTTCTTTTCCTTTATAGCAATTAGAATTCCCTCAAAAGGTGACAAGCCAATACTTGAATACATATAAAGGGAAATTCCAAAAGTACCAAATATAAAAGCAAAAGCAATAATAATAATGCTCTCAAAAATGGTATTAGCTTCTGGTAAAAAGCCTAGGTATAATACGAGATTGACCAATGGTCCCAGTAAAAAAGCGATCATTAAAGTACCGAGTCCAATATCTTTTTTATTTACAATTAACATTACGACAAAAGCCAGGCAATTACTGATAATAATCGCTGTTCCAATGTCAATTTTTAAGGCTGTAGCTAATCCCTGATTATATACCATTAAAGCATCACTTCCATATCCAGCCGACACAAGCATTGCTCCACCAAGAGCCATGAAACTAACACCAACTATTAAAGTGATAACGTTTATATAATATTTTTTTATCAATGTTTTAATATTGATTTTACTTTTTTGCATTTTCTTCATCTATCCCACCACAGGCACTCGTTAGTGCTTGTATATTTTATCACAAACACCTATAAATTCAAAGATTTATTTTTACTTATTTGTACTGCCAATTCCACCCGTTCTCTTACCATCGACATTTTTTTCTTCATCTACCTTCAAATACTTGAGGAAAATACCCTGGGCAATTCGATCCCCTTTGTTCAATGTTATCTCCTGATCAGTGGTATTCTCCATAGCAATTAGAATATGCCCCTCGTTGGTAACATTATCAAAATAATCACTATCAATTATTCCCACTTGATTTCTTAACCTAAGACCCTTTTTAAAGCCTAAGCTACTACGAATAACTATCATTAAAAATTCATCATTTTCCATATATGCTTTTATGCCACTGCTTATTACAACAGATGATTTTGGTTTAATCAGAATATTGTATGGTAAATAAAAATCATATCCAGCAGCGCCATTTGTTCCTCTTGAAGGTATTTTCAGATTAAGGTAATCTTCTTCGTTTCGGGTTTTTGTATACTCTTTAATAGAAATAAATTTAAATCCTCGCATTTCATTTTTCCTCGTCTTTTTCTTCCCTTTTTGCTTTGGGATGGTATTTCATATATTCTTCTTTAATTTTTTCTCGCGATACATGGGTATATATTTGTGTAGTCGATAGGTTAACATGCCCTAATAACTCCTGAACACTCCTTAAATCAGCCCCATTGTCGAGTAAATGTGTGGCAAACGAATGTCTAAACATATGTGGTGAAACCTTAAGACTTGTTGAAGCTTTTTCAGCCATGTTGTCTAAAACAACACGAACTCCTCTTGGGGCAAGAGCACCACCTTTGAAGTTTAAGAATAAACTGTCGGTCATATTTCCCTTTTGCTTTGCTAGTAGTTCATTTCGGGAAAACATCAAATATTCTTTGATAGCTTCAATTATTCCATCGTGTAATGGTATATATCTTTCCTTTGAACCCTTTCCCATAATAATAATAGAATTGTTAAAAAAATCTAAATCAGATACTTTGATACTACAAAGTTCGCTAACACGAATCCCAGTTCCATATAACAATTCCAACAGAGCATCATCCCTTTTACCAATAACTGTGGTTTTGTCAATCGTATTAAAAATAGCTTCTATTTCTTGAGGATATACTTGTTTGGGCAGGTTTCTTTCAATTTTTGGAGATGTCACTTCAGCAAATAAATTGACCTTAACCATTTTTTCAGCCAATAAAAATTTATAAAAACTTCTTAAACTCGACATTTTTCGAGCAATACTTCGACTCTTATAATTCTTTTTATTTAGATAAGACTTATAATATCTAGTATGGATTTGCTCAATCGAAAAAATATCTCCAAAATCATTTTCTTTAAGAAAATCACGAAAATCATTGATATCATTGATATAATTTAAAACAGTATAGGAAGAATAACCTCTTTCATTCTCTATATAATCCTTAAACATATAAATAGCATCTAATTCATCCATTGATTTCTCCTTTGATTTTATCAATGATTTCTAGACTTCTTTTAGCATAAGCCATTTTCCTATCCTGTTTTTTCATTCTTCCCTCTAGTGGAGTAAAAATACCATGATTGACATTCATGGGTTGAAAATCAATGTTATATGTACTGATATAATTGCTTAAAGCTCCTAAAGCAGTATTTTTTGTAAAGTCAATCAGTGTTTTTCCTTCTAAATATCTGGTTATATTTATGGCTGCAACTAAGCCACTAGAAGCACTTTCCAAATACCCCTCTACTCCAGTTATCTGACCAGCAAAGAATAAATCTTTCCTTGCTAATGTTTGATAATATTTATTCAATACTTTTGGTGAATTTAGATATGTGTTTTTATGCATTACTCCATATCGGACTATTTCAACATTCTCAAGACCTGGTATCAACCTCAAAACACGCTTTTGTTCCCCCCATTTTAGATGTGTCTGAAAACCAACGATATTATATAATGTTTTCGAAGAGTTATCCTGCCTTAACTGAACAACTGCATATGGTTCGATCAATGTTTCAGGATGCCTTAGACCAACTGGTTTCAATGGACCAAACAAGAGGGTTTTCTCCCCACGACTCGCCATATCTTCTATTGCCATACAACCTTCGAATACTTTCATTTCAAAATCCTGAGGAATAACCCTTTCAGCATTCATTAATTCATGATAAAATTTTTCGAATTCTTCCTTTGTCATAGGGCAGTTATAATAAGAAGCTTCGCCTTTATCGTATCTTGATTTCAAATAAGCGATATTCTTATCAATCGATTCTTCTGTGACAATTGGAGCGACTGAATCAAAAAAGTAAAGATATTCCTCTCCAAAAAATTTTTGAATTGCAAAACTCAATAGATCACTTGTCAATGGACCACTGGCAATAATAGTTGGTCCTTCTGGTATATAGTCTATTTCTTCTTCAAATACTTTTATCAAAGGATGTTCTTTAATTTTTTCGGTGATATAGCTAGAGAAGTTTTCTCTATCAACGGCTAAAGCGCCACCAGCTTCAACCCTGTTAATGTCAGCACTCTCCATAATTAAGGAATTGAATCTTCGCATTTCCTCTTTTAATAGACCAATAGCATTTTCGACGGAAGCAGCTCTTAAAGAGTTGCTGCATATCAATTCACTAAAAAAACTGGTCTTGTGAGCTGGTGTATTTTTTTTAGGTCTCATTTCATAAAGTTTAACTTCATAACCTCTTTGGGCTAGCTGCCAAGCTGCTTCGCTTCCAGCAAGACCAGCACCTATTACATTGATACTTTTCATATTTTTCTCCAGATAACTTTGTCTTTTTTAATTATAGCATAAAAACATCTTTTTTACATCACCAAAATAAAAGAATTGCTCAGTTATAATCCTAGCAATTCATTAATTTTTGATAATTCTTTGTTTTAATAAAATCTTGTAAATCTTCATCATTCTCAAGACCATTCCTTAAATCGGGTCTTTTGGTAATGGCATAATACAAGCAATTATATGCATCTTCATATTGATTGCACAAAGCATAAACACATCCCAGATTATACCAACAAAAATAATTATCTTTAGCTTTAGATATTCCCATCAAGTAATATAATTTAGCCTTTTCATAATCCTTGTAGATATCTTTATATATCAAACCGAGATTGTAATATGCTTGATAAAATCCATCTTCTTTTTTTATCTCTTCAAGATAGTTTTTGATGGCTTCTTCATAGTTTCCTAGCCTAGCATTGATTACTCCTAAGTTATAATTAACCATTTTCATGTTTGAATTGATATCATAAGCTTTATTTGTATAAAGGAGAGCATCATCTAACTTGTCCTGGCGTTCATAAAGAGATCCTAAATTAAGGCAAGCCCAAAAATGCCGAGGGGAGAATAGCAACACCCGCTGATAACACTTTGAAGCCTTGTCATCATCTTTTATTTCTTCCAAAATCCGCCCCATATCAAACCAAGCATCTATATAAAAACTATCTAAAGTCGTAGCTTTTTCGAGATTTTTAAGCGCTTCTATATACTCTTCCTTTTCCTCATACCACAAAGCTAAAGCATAATAGCCCCGGGGATTCTTGGGATCAGCTTGGACAACCACCGAAAAGAGCAAAAAGGATTCCTCATAATTCTTTAATTCCAAGTATAAGAATCCCGCATCAATCAAATCATTTGCTTCTGAATCAATTTCAAATGCCTGCTCATATTGATTAATTGCCTCTTGAATCTTTCCCTGACTGGCAAAATCTTTGGCATTATTAATTAAATCATTATATCTTATCATAACATCAAATATGCTAATAAAATAGATATTAGATTGTTCAAGAAGTGAATTCCAATAGGAACATATATATTTCTACCAGATATATAATAGCTATAAGTTATTACAAATGCCAAAGGAATGTATTGGAAAATATAGATTAAATTACCATCACCAGAGACATGAATTAAAGAAAAGACCAGTGTAGAAGCAATAATTGCAATAATAGGTTTTAATTTGAATTTTTCTTCAACAGTTCCGAAAAGCAATTTTCTAAATAAAATTTCCTCAACAAACGGAGCAAAGAGAATAACACTTAAAATCATCGGCACTTTTGCACTGCTATACAGAGCATCATTTATTGTTGTCTGATTGTCAGATACTCCAGTTATCCCTAGAAGTTCATAGATAGTACCAACAACTGTTGTTAATAAATAACAAGCAAAGAGTCCAATAATGATATATCCAAAAAACTTTTTAGCATTTTTACGGAAATTCTTGATATCACTTGATAATTCTTTTCTTAGAATAAAGATAAAAAATCCCACTAAAGGTATGTTAAACATCATTTGGGTCATGCACAAGATTTCAGTATAATATGGATTACTACTATCAAATACCCATATTGAGCTACTATTATCAACAATTGATACTGCCATAGTTGAACTAGTTAAATATACAACAGTTAATAATAGATAAAGAAATAATCCCACTGCCAAAGTGATAAAGTATACATTACCTTTTTTCATTCCCTTTGAATTCATTAAATCACCTCAATTTAATATTTTACATGATTATTATACCATGATTATGATTATTTTAGAAGTAAAACATCATTCAATTTAGAAAATAAAAAGTGAACTTATCTTAAGTCCACTGAATTTAACAATTCCTCTTCTATTTAAAGAGATCCTCAGCCTTTTTTAAAGCTTCCAAATCATTAATTCCCATTAAGTATTGCCCTTCTTTGACAACATAGCCATCTACTTTGTGATCCTTTGCCAATATCTCGATGATGTCTGTCAAGAAATATTCCTTTTTAGCATTCTCATTTTTAACTAAATCAAGAGCCCAAAACAGTAAACCAACATCTACACAATAAAGACCACTGTTTACTTCTTTAATATTTAAGATTTCAGGGCTGGCTTCAGAGTTTTCAACTATCCTCTTGACCT
>JAQUYR010000002.1:12962-34862 GCA_028691715.1 Bacilli bacterium
AAGTCCAAAACATAATTCTTTATCTTATGTCCATCTTTACCAACAATACTTGATGAATTCACCTGAATCAAACCACCATTTTTTCTAATTTCTTGAATATCAGTGATTTTTACATACTCATATCTTTCAATATGCGCAACAATAGGTTGATATTTTCTAATAGACATCACATATACTATTTCACTTATATCAACATAATCAGTATAAGGAAATTCTAGTAACAGATAATTGGTATTATTCATTGTGAACACTTTTTTATTTTGAAGTATCTCTAGTAAACTATCGATTCTCTTGCAGTATATTTCTTGTCCTAAATATAACCGGATGTTTTTATCCTTAGTTGCATCCTGAAGTTGAAAAAATGTTTTTTCGGTCTTTTCGTGATCTACCTCAAACATTTTCGGACGATAATGCGGTGTACAAATGATGTCTGTTATTCCTTGCTTAATGGCTTCTTCAATTAAAGCAATGGAACCCTCCATCGTTTTGCTTCCATCATCAATAAAAGGAATAATATGACTGTGAATATCAACCATAAATTGCTCCTTTTTTATTTATTATGCTGTTTTTCCTTTTCCTTATAACCATAATAATTATAAGAAGAATATTCGTAATAAGAGTTTGACTTCTTAGGGTCATAAAACGTGAAAGCTGCTCCTATCATTTCAACATTGTTCATTTTTAATTGACTTATTGCTTCAGAAACCTGTTTCTTCTTAGTCTTACCATAAGCGACTAAAAATAAAACACCATCAGTCAGACGAGAAATATGAATGTAATCACTTATTAAAAGCACTGGTGGGCAATCGACCAGGATGAAGTCAAATTCTTGACGCAATTCATCAAAGAATTGTTTCATCTTATCACTTGTCAGAATAACTGAAGCATTAGGGATTTCCCCACCTCTATTGATAACTGTAACATTTTTGTAGGCTGTTTCTTTGTATAGTTTATCCTTACCAATTTTATCAACCATATATTCGCTGACACCGTCAACATTTTCGATATTGAAACTTCGGTGAAGTCTAGCTTTTCTAAAATCTAGGTCAATGGCACAAACCTTTTTTCCACTCAGTCCCAGAGCAACAGCAACATTTGCTAGAGTTGTTGTTTTCGCCTCTCCATTAACTGAAGATTCGATTTGAATAACTTTTTTCTTACCATCAATACAATAATATAAAATATTATCCTTTAAGCGGGTATAAGCTTCTTTTAAAGCTTCATTTCCATTTGAGTTATAAACAATAGCCTCATTGCGGTTTAATAATTCGATTTTGTTGTTAAAAAGATTCATTCTTTGCTTCCCCCATTACCTTGAATATTTTGTAGTAATGCTAAAACATTGATTTTAAACATTCTTTCAAATTCATCTTTAGAAGTAAAGGTATCATCTATTAAATACTTAATTAAAACAATACCCAAAGAAACTATTAAACCCAATAGGACACTTATGACTAAAACTGTTGTTGCCCCACGAGATCCTGTTGCCTCATAAGCATATTCCATATCGACTAGCTTATTTGCTAGAACATTATATTTATATTCGCCGTTTTCCATAACATTAGCGGCTTCCATAGCTTTATCTAAAACTGTATTTACCAGTTTAACAGCAAGTGTTGTGCTTCCAGCTTTTGCTGTTATCCTCACGATCAGGGAATTCGTCGTAACCCCTACAGTAATGGAGTCGACTATTTGCTCCTTTGTTAAACCGTATTCCTTCAATTCATCCTTTACCAGTTCAATTACTGAATCAGAAACGATAAAGTCCTTAAATGTGTTTATTAAATAATTTGAATATAAGTAATCCTGATATCCACTTGTTGTTGTTGAACTATTTTCTGCCATAACAATAGCTGTTGCATCAGCAGAATACGTAGTCTTTCTAATGCCAAAGCCATAAATAGATCCGCATAAAATAAAAATAAAGGTAACAATAATTATCATTAAAAGGTTTTTCTTTACTAAAAAGAATAAATCGCTTATTGATAATCCTCGTTCCTCATATTTTTCTTCAACCATAATACCGCCACTTCCTGTTCTTTTTTATTTTACATCATTTTCCATAAGTAGTATAACATATTAGATAATAAAAATCTACAACAATAAATTTTTGTAGATTTAAATTTTTATATTTTAAACTAAAAATTCCTCGCTATAGTCTAGTTCTTTTAAAACTCGTTTGATTAGAGCTTTTATTTCCCTCTCACTACTCTCGATTTCTTTAACAAGTTTTATTTGATTACGAGCTCGTTCGAGATTATGCGTGCTGTGAGTGGTTCTAAAATACAGGTCACCATCTAAATAATCATCAAGAAATCGCATAGCAATTTCACAAGTTATGATCAAATACCCATCATACAAAGCATCAGTTTCTGCTGGCTTTATGATATCCTTTACCTCACTCAAGAAACCTCTTGTGAAGGCTTCAATCAATTCCAGACTAATCTTTACTTTATCGAGATTAACCTCATCCTCTGCAGCTATAGAAGCTCCAATTCTTAAAGCATCACCATAATCATATAGGATTGATCCCTTCATAACAGTATCCAAGTCGATTAGACAAAGAGCCTTTCCCGTTTCATCATCGATCATAACATTGCTCAGTTTAGTATCATTATGGGTAACTCTCTGAGGGATTATCTTCTTTTCTAGTTTCGTAACAATTGATGGAAAAATATCACTATGACTGATAATAAAATTTATCTCTTCCTGACAATCTTTTACTCTATTGCACTTATCCAGTTTAACAATATCCTGAAATCTTTCATATCGATACGGAGTGTCATGGAAATGACTGATGGTATCGTCTAAAATTCTCGTATGAAAATCACTCAAAAGTGTCTGAAATTCTCCAACAGCCCGACCTACTTCGAGAAACATTTGTGGTGACTCGATGACATCATAAGTCTTAGCTCCACTAATATATTGCATACAGCGCCAATATTTATTCCTATAAATGACAACATCCTGATTTAATCGGCTAGTTACAATATTCAAAACTGCCCGATTGGGATCTCTACCTTCATAAATGACTTTCTTCCTGATGTGTTCTGTTACTTCTTTAATATTATGCATCATTCCAAAAGGGCTATTAAATACATGAGTGTTAATCTGTTGTAAAATGTAATTGCAC
Organism: Bacilli bacterium; assembly: GCA_028691715.1. GTDB lineage: Bacteria > Bacillota_I > Bacilli_A > ML615J-28 > CAG-698 > JAAYBG01. Next base: position 16,096 of record JAQUYR010000002.1, read on the forward strand.
TCAGGCATAACAACCATAAAAGTTTGATTGATATGACCACTCTCTATTTCTATAATCTCTAAGATCTTTTCGGAATTTAAAAATTCGTCCGCTACTTTTCTTAATTCAGTTGGCATTTCCTTATTATTCATTTTAATTCCTCTTTCCCCAAAATAATTATATTAATTTTGCTTTTTTTTGTCAATTATATTTTTTGATGATCAAATACATAATGACCGATGTTTCCTACTAGTAATCCATATCACCAGTTTATAAATCCCAAAACTAATAAAAAATGAACCGACAATTTGTGCTAAAGAAACGATAACAGGGTAAAACACCTTAGACATGTTATAAACAATCATTAATGGTTTTATCCCCACAGCATCATTCAAAAACATCATATTAGTACCAAATATAATGTTAAAGCCATAAACAAGGGCACTAAAGACAAATAGAGAAATACTATACAACCCAAAAACTTTCAAATTGGGTTTATAATATCCCGATATAACTATCAGAATTCCGATATAAATTGCCAGACTATGATACACTAGGCTATGAATTGTAAGAACGTGAAGAAGTGGATGAATAGCTAAAGCTGTTGAAGGATATAAAAGAAAGGCACTTCCAGCCACTATTTGCCCGAAAAATAAGCAAGCCTCCCCTAATTCTTTTAATTTTCCCTTACCATAACTAGCCAGTCCAGAAGCATAAATAAAAATACTACAGTAGTATAGTGGAATCCAATCATTCCTAGTAACATTCTCTCTAATTGTCAGATTCCATATAATTTTTAAAATCTCCAAGATTAATACCAGCCAAAAGACAGTTCTAATTATCCCTCTGATTTTTGATTTTTCTGTTTTGTAAGTCATTAGGAGAAGGATGGTTATTAAAAATATCCCCAATAAAGTAAATACTAAGTGTTGCCATCCTAAAAGACCTTGAATCTCTCCAATTCCATCATTTGAAAAAAAACTGTTTAAAATCATTTGCTATTCTCCCTTAATTTTTACTTCTTCTTCTAGAACAGCTAAAAGAACAACGAAAACAACCATGTAGTTCATAAAATAATAACTAACATCAAATAATCCATACAATCCTGAAGTAGCAAAACTAAAGATGACGATTATTTTTTTAATATTTATCTTCTTTATCAACAAATAATATTTCTGAATAAAATGAAATAATAAGGCTCCAACACCGACTAATCCCGTCGTATATAAGGTATGCATAACTGTACTGTGTCCCCAAATATAAATACCATCCGTTGTGAAGAAAGGAGCAAACATTCCATAACCAAATAAAGGTTCATTCTTAATATCTGCTATAATCTTTTGATAAATGGGAACTCGACCATTAATACTGTCAATATCAATTTTTAAGACAAAAGAATAAAACTTTTGATAATAGTCCGGGTAATATTTTGCAGAGTAAGAAAAGAAGAAAATTGATGACAACAACAAAATGTTCAGTGTTGATATAAATGTCCATCTATCCCTAGCATAGACAAAGCATATAGGGAGAAGTATCACAAGACAAAGAGCCATCGAAGCAATTGATCCCCGAGAGTAAGTGAAAATTATTGCTAGTATTTGTAAGAAGGCGATTAATAAGTACAGAACTGTTCGCCATGTTTTTTTAGAAATTGATAGATAAAATGTAAATGGTAAGATCAATAAAAGCATTAATCCAATATTATTAGTGCTTCCCCAGCCAACATTTAATTCCTTATTTAAAAGACTGTCAATAAAACTTTCCTGTAAATAGTAATATGTGAATGCCTGTAATAGAAGAAAAATTCCCAGATACATCATAAGGCGAGCAATTTCTTCAAATTTTATCTTTGATGTTGAAGCAAGAAAGGAATAGAAGAATAAAAGACCTCCCGCACAAAGGAGTAAAAAAGCTGTCTGTTTAAAAAAGTAATCAGCCATAATATTTATTCCGCCTAAAATAATGGCGAAACAAAGAATCAATAAGCCATTAAAAAATGCCCCTGTCTTTAGTTTTACCTTTTTAACAAAGATTCCAACAATAAGACCAATAAAAACAATTGCCACTCCAATGTATAGACAAAGAGGAACCGTATAGGCATCAAATGGTCTGGCAAAAATAAACGGTGTGAAAATCAACCATGGTAAGAAATAAGCCGTGTTCTTAAAAAAGACTAACAAAAAGGCTCCAACAATACCAATTATGACGAATTCTATTGCTTCTAATTTATAGATTGTAGTTTCACCAATTATTTTATTTATAGATAAAAAAGAAAATAACCAAAATATATAAAATACTGCTAATACAGCAGGAATATAGACTTTCCCTTTTAAAAACTTTTCAATTTTTTGCATGTTTTTCCCCGAAAATATTTCTTTATAATATGTTTTGTTACCTTATTATACCATGTCTTCCTCTTGTTGTTAAGTCCTATTAAAAGTTTTATCCATAAATAAAATGCCCGGTTTCCTAGGCATTATTAGAAGTTTTATGTTTTTTTATAAAGGTAATTAATACACAAATTGCTGTCCCTAAAAAATATCCACAGCAATCAATCATCATGTCAGTTATTTGATATCCCCGATTAATGGCAAACAATTGCAGTACTTCAGCAATTATAGCAACTATTACTCCTGAAAAAGAAGTGATGATTATTGTTTTAAACAAATCTTTTGTAAAGGCATTATATGTTAGAAAACCTAAAATTCCCACAACAAAGAAAGAGCCAAAATGTCCTACTATTTTTCTTATGAGCAAATGAACTATCTCAAAATCAAATTCAAATTTATTAAAAGAAAGAAAATTGATGACTTTTATGAATATGCTAGTAATTACACCAGATTCTTCTGAGGAAATCTCTCCTGATTGCAAAGAAAAAAGCCATACTATCCCCACACAAATGATATACAGCATTAAATAGATATACTTTATTACCTGTTTTTTCTCTACAATTTTCATACATTAACTCCCTATATAATAAATAGATGAGAAATTCCCCATCTATTTGTTTTCAATCTTTATATTATTATTTCTGTTTTTATCAGTTTTCGGTAAAAAATGAGCTAATATTATTCCTATTATCAAGCAAATAATTCCTATAATGATTGTTAAAGCATCAAGTGAAGGAATACTATTTTGATACTCCTCAAGACTAGCCCAAACTATTGAGAAAGGTGAAGCGACAAGGAGTCCTAAAATAGCAGAATAAACTATTCTTGGGCATTTAATCATCAATTTATTGATCAGTTTAGAGATAAAAACCACTCCTAAAATTGCTCCGATTCCAAATAGCAAGATGACAAAAAAAGCATTACTAAAGTTTAATCTCCAAAGTTCTGATAAAAACTGACTGATAGTAGTCATCAAGAAGGCGTAGTAACCAAAAGCCATCAGTACTAGTGAGCCACTAACTCCAGGTATTACCATAGCCATTGAGCAAATAATACCCAAGAAAAACATTATGATAATAATCTTAGTATTGATAATGATATTTGTTTCCTCAACAGTTTTTAATAGTGATATCACCAACATTAGTAAAATAGCAACAATAAAACCGATAAAATCTTTATACGTTTTTTTACCATATTTCTTAGTAGTGGAGTAAATTTCTGGAATTGATCCAATTACTAAACCAATGAAGAAAAGAATGGTTGCTACAGGAAATAGTTCTAATAATTTAGTTATGGCAAAAATAGAAATAATAATTCCCAGTACTAAACCAGCAAGAAGTGTCCAGGTATCCTTAATAACTTTAAAGGGGTGTTTAAAAAAGTTACTAAAAATATAGATTATTTTATCATAAACATTTAGAATAACTGCCATAGTTCCCCCGCTAAATCCAGGAATGACATTAGCAATCCCAATAAAGATACCTTTACAAAAATCAATTATTCTTGCTTTCATAAATTTTCTCCATACAATTAAACTTTTGAACTGCAATCCTTTAATATCTTTTTAATGTTTTCTTCCCCTAAACGGGCAATTGTTCTTCCATTGAGCCTCATATCTCTCTTTAAGGCTGAAGAAGCCAATTCAATTAGGGCCGTAGTTATTGGTGTTGCTATTTCTAACTCTCTTCCAAGAGTTTCAAGCATAACCAATCCTTGAGGAACATCTTCAGTAATATATCTGGAATCAGCTGATACTGGTCCTTTTGCCCTTGTTGGCATTCCCGCATACCAGAAGAAAACCTCTTTAGCATCTAGTGAATCATCTAAGCTGTTGCGATATTTACACGCTTCAACATATGGCACTCTTTCAAATCCCAGTTTTTGTAAAATATCCATTTTTTCTTTATCCAAAGCTTCTAGAATATTCCAAACGCTTGGAGTAAATACTTCGTGATACATACAGTATTCCCCTTCAGTTTTCTCTATTCGGGGAATACTCATAATAGCTCCAACTGTATGAACTATTAAATTGGGATTGTGAAGAGCCGCTTCAACAACATTGTCTAGATAAGTAAAAGGAAATCCAAGTTTATCTAGTTTTTCTTGAGCATAACCAATCATCTTTGAGGGATATACCCCCAGAGGATTTCTGGCATTACGAAAACCAATCTTTATCTTACCGGGTTCAAATATTCGACAATCAATAAATGAGCTTTGGGCTTCAACAACCACTATATCTTCATGGCAATGTTTTAACATATAAGCAGTGGATAAATATCCAGGGTTTATCAACACAATTTGATTCTTTAATAGATAAGGCACTATTCTGGTAATTAACTCTTCATGATAATTTGTCTGAATGTAAATAATGATAATTTCAGCTTTTTGGATTTCTTTTAAATCCCTGGTAACAGTTTTAATATTTGTTGTTACCACTTCATCATTTTCATAAAGACTTATTCTACCATTATTTTTTTGTAAATAATTAAAATTATCATCGTGCATAGATCTCGATGTTTTTATTAGAGTAATTTCGTGTCCTCGTAAACTTAAATCAGCAGCAACAGCACATCCACCGTTGCCAGCTCCTAAAATTGCAATTTTCATTTTTCTTCTCTCCTTTTCAGGGCCTTAATTGAAATACCTAATCCATCTCAAAAAATGACCAATTTTATAAATTAATCGCTCTGATTGGAGAGGAATAAAAAAGAAAACTTTTCTTTTCAATATTAAATTTTAGTATTTAAATCTAAGCAGATCTCTAAGCACACTCCAATGTAACGATTTTTTATATCAAATCTTTTATACTAAGCCATAAATCAAAACACTTAATCCAATAGCTAAGCAGTAATAACCAAACCAACTCAATTTTCCTTTTCTGATAACTGTTAACAATACTTTGAAAGAAAAGTATGTTGTAACACCGGCGATAACAAAACTAATTGCATAAGGAATGATTGTTGAATTGACAAATACCATTTCCTTAAAATTAGTAAATTCCAGGACTGTTGCTCCTAATACCGCTGGTACAAACATCAAGAAAGCATAATCAGCAGCTACTTCTTTATCTATTTTTCTTGAGAAAGCTCCAGATAAACAAGAGCCACTTCTCGATATTCCTGAGAACACCCCAAAGCACTGAAAACAACCAATAACTAGAGCATCCTTATAATTCAAATCATTTTCTTGACGAGTACCCTTGATTCTTGTCAAGAACATCAACATTATTCCATTTATCATTAGCAATAAACCAACAATCCATAATGTTGAGCCGAATTCTGTAATTACATCCTTAAAAATTAAAGTAAATATTACTGTTGGTATTGTTGAAACGACCAACATAAGACAATATTTAAATTCCTTTTGGTACTCTTTCTCTTTTTTAAAGACAAATAAACAAAATCCTCTTATCAATCGCCAAAGTTTTTTTCCTAAAAAAAACAAAATAGCGATTAAACTAGCAAGATGGAGAATAACTTCAAAAGTTAGAGAATCATCACTGATATTCATAATATCTTGAGCGATGATTAAGTGAGCACTAGAAGAAATTGGTAAGACTTCAGCAATTCCCTGAATTAGTCCTAGCAAAATATATTTCAATATTTCTATCATTTTTTATGACCTTCTACTTTCCATTAGGTTGGTATTGAGGAACCAATTCTTTGACCAAATTCTTCATATTTTCGCTATCCTCTTGAACAGCTATAAATAAATCATCAAGTTTTTTAAAGAAATTTTCTTCATCAAGTTCTATTGGCTTTCCAATATGAATTGATTTATTGTCTGTTTCTTGTAATCCTTCTTCTTCCATTAGTAACTCTTCGTATAGTTTTTCTCCTGGTCGAAGTCCTGTAATCTCAATCATAATATCAATATTGGGAACATATCCTGATAGTTTAATAAGATTTTCAGCTAAATCATAAATTTTAACGGGGTCTCCCATATCAAGGACAAAAATTTCACCGCCTTTTGCATAACTTCCTGCCTGCAAAACCAAACTGACGGCCTCAGGAATAGTCATAAAGTACCTGGTGATATCTTTATGTGTCACTGTTACTGGACCACCCGACTCTATTTGCTTTTTAAATAAGGGGATAACTGATCCATTTGATCCTAAAACATTTCCAAAACGAACAGCAACAAATTCTGTTTTTGAATGCTTATTTATGGTTTGGATTATCATCTCACAAATTCTTTTAGTCGCTCCCATGATATTAGTCGGTCTGACAGCCTTGTCTGTTGAGATCATTATAAAACGCTTTGTCTGATACTTTGAAGCTGCATTAGCAACATTTAGCGTCCCAAAAACATTATTCTTAACTGCCTCACAAGGGCTGGTTTCCATCAGAGGAACATGTTTATGAGCTGCTGCATGATAGACAATATCTGGATGATACTTTTCAAATACCCTCTCCATTTTATTTTTGTCACGGACACTAGCAATTAAAACTAAAAGGTTCAGTTTTGGATAATTTCGTTTTAGCTCCTGTTCTATATCATAAGCATTGTTTTCATATGCATCGAGGATAATAAGTTGCTTAGGACTACTTTTAGCGATTTGGCGACATAATTCAGAACCTATAGAACCACCACCACCAGTAATCATAACTATTTGATTTCCAAGGTAGCCATTTATTTCCTCTAAATTAACCTTTACTTGATCTCTTCCCAGTAAGTCCTCTATTTCAACATTCCTGATTTTCTTAACAGAAACCTTTTCTCCAACAAGTTGATAAATACCTGGAAGTGTCTGTATCTTACATCTTGTTTCTTTACAAATCATCAGTATCTTAGCAATTTCATTTGGACTAGCCGAAGGTATTGCGATTATAATGCGATCGATATCATAATTTTTGGAAGCTAGAACAATATCATCACGATTCCCAATAATCTTTATTCCTAAAACATATTGATTCTTCTTATCTGGATTGTCATCAATGACACAAAGAGGAACCATGTTTAAATCTGGTTTTCCTTGCATTTCCCTGATTATACTGGCACCGGCCTCACCAGCACCCACAATCATAACTCTAATTTTTTCACTCCCATTTGTTTTTATGAAAGTAACCATATTTCCATTTTGGTAAAGTCTAGTTATTCGATAAACAAATCTTCCACCAAGGGTGAATATAAATTGAAATAGCGAAACCGCTATACACCATCTAATTGGTAAAAATCCTGAGGTTATTATCATAATAACGATATTTATCACCAATACAGATATTACTCCCAAGCAAATTTTAAGTGCCTCATTAAGCCCAGCATATTTCCATAGGCTATCATATAATTTAAAACTAGCAAAACTGATTATAGTTATTCCACATAATGGTATTAAATACATTATTAAATTAGAATAATCAATTGAATTTTTATCCTTTTCAGTAATCCATAAAGCTAAAAAGGAAACAGCAATTACTATAAAAATATCATATAAAACAAATAACACTTTTTTTATACTTCTACTAATCTTTATTTTGTCCATAATTTATCATATCCCCGTTTTTATAATTCCTAATATGTTTTAAATTTAAATTAAGTTTGGTTTTTTGTTAATTGTATTCTCTATTACTTCCTCAATATTATTCTTAGCAATGAATGCTTTCATTCCCGAAACAACATAATCAACATTTGATAAAGTGATGTGACGATCATTTTTATACAACATTTTATCCGAATAAAAACCTTTATTGTTCCTTGATGTATATGCTCTTATAGCAACATGGTGAAATTTTTTAAAGGCAAAATGATCAGTTGTGTTGCCATTTGTCGCCTCGTGATAACTTACCTTTGCTTTAACTATTTTAGAAGATTCAAGAGCTTCTTTGATTTCATCAACAAACTTCGTTTCTCTAAAATAATCAAGAACAAAATTATTACCATACCCTATTTTATCAATGATAATTATCTTTCTGTCAATAGAAATCAAATCATCCTTAGTCATCTGATTATTCATAGCCTTAGCTCCTGAAAATCCCTTAAAGTGATTATCAAGAAAAGCATAAGCAATTTTATTATTGATTGTTCCCACTTCTTCCATTAAATCAAGAAGACACAGGATTCCACTTGTTGAATTGAAGTTAAAACGACTAGCGCCTCCAAGCCAACCATATGAATACATCGCTAAAAGAATAAAAGGAATTCCCAGATAAAACATTTTGGGAATGGCTATTATTAAAATCAAAGCAATAATCAAAGAGGAAATAGCAATAATAATATTTGATAATGGTGAACTTTTCATAACAAATGCTGGCATTTTAACTGGCGTATCATAATATGTAGCAATAACATATTTTGATTTCCTTAAATCACCAATAACAACATTCTTTTGTCCCCCGAAGCGTGGATAATTTTCACTTCGCAAACCTAATTCTCCAGCGCGTTCAAGGATAAAATCTCTAAAATTTTTCTTATTTCCTTTGCTTAAGCGATTCTGATAAAAAATTAAATCTTCAAAGTTCTTTTTACTCATTTCTTACCTTCCTAATGTTTTTATTTCATTCTTAATCATTTTAACAAATTCATTGATAGTAACTGTTTTTGTTTCACTAGAACCATATTTACGATATGTCAATAAGTTATTATTTACTTCTTCATCGCCACAAACCAACTGATATGGAATTTTTTTAGTTTGAGCTTCTCTAATCTTATATCCCAGTTTTTCATCACGATCATCAATTTCACATCTTATATCTTCAAGGAATAACATATTTTTTAATTCCTTAACAAATTTCAAATGATGTTCGTTGTTAACTGGAATTAATTTAACTTGTACTGGAGCAAGCCATGTTGGGAAAGCCCCACCAAAGTGTTCAATAATAACTCCAATAAATCTTTCAAGAGATCCAAATAAAGCCCGGTGTAACATAACTGGACGTTGTTTTTCACCGTTTTCATCGATATAAGTTAAGTCAAATCTTTCTGGTAAATTCATATCCAATTGAATTGTACCGCATTGCCATATTCTATTCATAGAATCTCTTAATTTAAAATCAAGTTTAGGGCCATAGAAAGCACCATCACCAGGATTAATCTTAAATTCACGATTTACTGAACGACAGGCATCAGCTAAAGCTTTTTCAGCAATATCCCATGTTTCAATAGTACCAATATACTTATCCTCTGGACGAGTCGATAATTCGATATGATAAGAAAGATTAAAAACAGAATATACTTCCTCAAATAACTTAATAAGTTTTCCGACTTCTTCAACTATTTGATCTGGTCTCATGAATATGTGGGCATCATCCTGAGTAAAATTACGAACTCTGAATAATCCATTAAGAGCTCCACTTGCTTCATGACGATGAACTAATCCCAATTCTCCAACTTTCAAAGGAAAATCCTTATATGAATGCAGACTATTTTTATAAACCAGCATGCCACCTGGGCAATTCATCGGTTTAATAGCAAAGACATGTTTATCTATCTCAGATGTGTACATATTTTCACGGTAGTTTGCCCAATGACCCGATTTCTCCCAAAGTTCCTTGTTAAGCATTATCGGTGTTTGAATAAATTGATAGCCTTCACGAGTATGGATTCGATACCAGTAATCCTCTAATTGTTTTCTCAAGATCATTCCTTTAGGTAACCAAAAAGGAAATCCTGGTCCGTATTCACTCAGCATGAATAGCTCTAATTCTCTTCCTAGTTTACGATGATCTCTTGCTTCACGTTCTTTTAAATCTTCTAAATGTTTGTTCAGATCTTCTTCAGTGAAAAAGCAAGTTCCATAAATTCTTTGCAATTGTTCATTTTTACTGTCACCGCGCCAGTATGCACCACTGATAGCTAGAACTTTACAAAATCTCAGCCATTTAGTACTGCTAACGTGAGGTCCACGACACAGGTCTCTAAATCCAGCATGTTCATAACATGTGATAACCTCTTCTTTTGGTAATTCAGAGATAATCTCCACTTTATATTTATCATTTTTAAATAATTCTAAGGCTTCTTCTTTAGTGACCTCGAAGCGAATGAAATCGATATCCTGAGAAGCTATATGTTTCATTTCTTTTTCGATTCTTCCAAAATCTTCTTCAGTTATTTTTACCCCTTCACCAGGGTTGATATCATAATAGAAACCCTCTTCTATTGCTGGGCCTACGCCAAAGCAAGCATCAGGATATAATTTTTTAACAGCACTAGCTAGTAAATGACTACAAGAATGATTTAATACAGCGAATGCCTCTTTGTCATCCTTTGTAATCAGCTGTAATGTGCTATCCTCTTCAATCGGTCTTTTCAAGTCCCACATGATATCATTAACCTTTGCACAAACCGATTTCTTAGCAAGGCTTGAAGAAATGCTACTAGCAATCTCATAAGCACTTGTTCCTTTATTAAATTCCTTAACACTACCATCTAAAAATGTAATTTTCATAATTTTAACTCCTTATCTTTATTTTATCATTATTAATTACTTTTTACAATCCACAAAAAATAAAAAAATCCCTTGCATATATTGCAAAGGACTGTAAATATCAGCGGTACCACCTTAATTCAAACAAAACGATCATTTTGTCTGCACTCTTATCTGTTAACGCCAGACTCACGGAACTATTTTCATAGTCAGCTCCACGATAGTAATTATTAAAGTTTATTAGTAGCTTACACCATCCTACCTCGCTTTGTAATAAATTATTTTAATAATCGTGTTCGTATCTTCACCATTTGTATAATTATACAATAAAATAGTTGTTTAGTCAATCTATATTACCACATATAACTACTTATTTACATCTAATAAAATCACCCGATTATTTAATATAATCGAGTGATTTAAATATTATTCTATCTGGCGATAACATTTACCTTAATCGTGCATGTCTGAGTAGGATCAGTGTTTAAAGTAGCTGTAATCGTCGCAGTACCAATTTTTACACCTGTTAATTTTCCATTAACAAATCTTATTATTTCAGTATCACTTGAAGAATAGGTAATCGTGTATCCAGTAATATCAAGTATAGAAGTTGGTATACTAACAAAATTCTCTGTGATAACGACATTAACACTAGTAGTAGAGAAGCTGAATATAGGCTTGATTTCATAAACACCAAACAATTCATCATCGCTAGTAGTCTGAACCATCGTTCCATACACATAGATATAACGATCAAAATCGCCTAAACTTGTTTCGGTAATCGTTGGTAAATTCAAAGATTTAATAATAACTCTTACAAGATTTGTATTATTATTGAAAGCCATTGGCATTATTTCAAGATTGCCTGAAGCAATGATCACTTCTGTGAATTTACTATTGGTAAATGCTCCAGTAGCAACTACCCTTACAGTAGCTGGAATCATTAGTGATAATCTCGTAGCTGGCGTCAAATCTTGAATCATCGTCTCGCCATTCTTTGATAACAGAACATTATCATAAACTTTATAAGTTGTATTTGTTGAATCAAGAGTCGCTGTAATCAGATTATTACAGCCAGCAAAAATTAAACTACCAACCTTGTTTAAATTCTTCGGTAGAGAAATAGTTACTAATTGCGTACAATCCTTAAAAGCATAATCAGCTATTTCTCTGACACCATTTCCAAAGGAAATAGCGTTTAAGGTGCTACAACCACTAAAGGCATATTTACCTATTGAGGTTATAGATAACGGAATAGTTATATTTCTCAATCTCGTACATCCAGCAAAAGTGCTCTCCTTAATTTCAGTCACACCGCCAGTTATTATATCTACTCCAGTAAGATTTGTACAATTTTCAAAAGCATGAGCTCCAATTGAAGTAACAGTATTAGGAATTGAAACTGTTGCAACTGTAGTTGCTCCACTAAAAGCGTAATCAGCAATTGTTCTGATATTCGCTGGAATAGTTATATTTCCACTCGAACCAGAAACAAAATTATACTTATACAAAACATTACCAAAAAGGACAAATGTTTCGGTTGTTGCTTCACTATACCATAACGTATTGTGGAAAGCTTTAGTTCCAACTTCTGTTATAGCTGTTGATTTAACAATATTATCCAATGAAGTACAATTATAGAAGGCATACTCTCCAACCTTAACAATTGTATTAGGCATGATTATGTCGGTTATTGTTGTGTTATCCCTAAAAGCATTTTTACCAATTGCTACAACTGTTCCTGTTACTACCCCACTAGAAGTATTAACATTCATAGTTTGGCTGATACCAACAATTTCATCTGTTCCCTGATATTCTAAAATAGTTATTTCACCATCATATAGTGATATGTAGAAATCATTTTGTTCTACGAATAATGTACCATTCTCATATATATCATAGTTAGCCCAGTAAGCATTACTTCGATACCAAGAAATATAATAAGATCTTGCAAAAACCACTAATCCCTCATATATGAAACCTGAATCAGCATTGACAAATTCCGCGTTAAATGTTGCCGTTGAAATGTTCTTTGGTAAAGCTTTATAACCGATTGTATGAACTCCAGTATCACAGACGATATCTGTTGCTTCACTATCATAGAACGCATAAGCTCCGATTGTTCCAACATAACTACCAATCTTTCGAATCTCATCAATTGTTGAACTAGTTCCAATATATTTAACAATTGTTACCTCATCTATTTCACTATTCAAAATATATTTATAATTAGTATTTTGTAAAATGACTGTTCCTGTTTGATAAATCTGATAATTATTCCAATTATCATCAGCCAAATAATTAGCCAACATCGTACTTGGAACATAGAACATAATCCAATTATCAGCAAGAACTGTAGCTTTGGGAACAGTTAAAGCATTAACAGTTACACTGTTCAACTTATCACAATTTTGGAAAGCCTTATAACCAATATATGTGATAGTTGCTGGTATTGTAATTGTTTCGACTGTCGCATTATTAGCAAAAGCCATCGCATAAATACTAGAAACTGTCATGCCATTAATAGAACTAGGTACAACAACATTTTTAGCAATACCAATATATTTCACAATTCCAATACTATTATTATAAATCGAATAACGATATTCTTCATTTTGCGCAATTACTGAACCAGTATTATGAACACTACATTCAGTGAAATTATTCAGATAAACGTTGAAATAATCATTAGGAACCAAAACAATATCTTCGCTGTGACAAACCTGTACTCCAATAGATACTGGACAAGCTCCCAAGAAACGAATACTTGTGTTAACAGTATTCTCGTTGTACAGTGAGTAGTCATCTAAATACTTGATACTTGTTGGTACAATAACTTCAGTTGTTGTTTCTGGCATATAGTAAATTGCAAATCTACCGATTGTTTCAACAGGCTTTGTATTGATTGTTGAAGGTATAGTAACTGTTTCTGTCCAATTTAATACTCTGATTATGGTAATCTTATTATTAAGTTCACCATATATATAATCCGCACCTCTAGTAATTACCATCGTTTTTGGATAAACAACAGTGTTTTCATAAGTAACTAAATATTCCTCTAGTAAAACATTTGGTACTATTAAAATGACATTCTTAGCAAATTCCTCGCCGAAATTAACTAAATTAACTCCCTCAGTCTCAACAGTCTCTAGAACGCTTAGATTCCTAAATGCTCTTGCTTCAACAAAAGAGATTATGTTATCACCAATAGCATTAGGGATGATGACATTTGATTCATCTCCAAGATACTGTAAGATTCCATATTTGGTCAATGATCTAATAATAGCGAAATCCCCTTGGATAATATTACTATCATAGACATTATCTAAATCACTAAAAGCATTGGTTCCTTCTACTAACACTGTTGGAACATAGACTATAGTATCAGCTAATTCTTCCTCAAAAACAGTCTTATATGTAGCTGATATTGTCAAATCTCCACCAACTTTTAAATACTCCAATTTCATATCAAGAATACCATTATCCTTGATTTCAGTAATCGTACTTGGAAGAGTTATTCCTCTGATATTGGTTAGGCCAAAGAAGGCATAGCTTTCAATAACTGTAACATTTTTACCATTAATTGTTGTTGGAACAACTACGTTGATAGCTGAACCTAAATATTGGATAATCATTACACTGCTAGCTGCTTCACTGTAAAGGAAATCTCCACTTCTTTGAACAGTTGAGTAAACCGATATATCCCAGGCAGCATCATAAGCTAATAAGTTTTCGTTAGCAACTATTGCTTTGAAATGGGTATCAACATTTGTAAAGGTTGATGCATCAGTTGTTGGCATAGCACTAACACTGCTTAAATCAATTGCTGAAATATTGGAATTTGCAAAAGCATTTGCTCCGATATTTGTCAATGAACTTGGGAAAATTATTCTTATTAGTTTTGTTGTATCCTTGAAAACATTTGCTGATATTGTCGTAACTGTTGATTCTACAGTAAATTCAATGTTCGCTTTTCCCTTAGGATATACTAACAAAATAGTTTTTGCTTTGTTATAAAGAACCCCATTAGCAGTAGCAAAGTTTATGGCATCATTAGAAATAGTTATTGATTCTAAATTTTGAGCCAGCATAACAGATGCTACATCCATCGTCTCAAGATATCTTGGCAGAGTTATACTTCTTAGTTTTGTAGTATTTGATACTGTTCCTAAAGAGGTAATTTTTAAACCGTTTAAGTATTCTGGTATTACCAAATTGACTATATTATTTACATCCCAGGAAATTATTCTAATAGTATTAGGAGTCGTACTTGTTACAACTTCATATAAAATCGTTTCATATAGATCAAATTTACCATAAATTGTGATATTAGAAGTAATGATGGTATTATCAAATCTAAAGGCTGTTACAAAAGCATTTGTTTCATACCAATCAATTAATTCAAAATAAGGTAAATCAATAGTAATATCACTAGCATGACCATTGTGAGGAACTTCCTGAGTTTCCAGTACATTCCCGTTGTAATCAACATAGCTTACTGTATATGTGTTGATAGCATATTTTGCTGTTACCACTAGATCACTAGAAACACTAGTAGTTACTTTATCCCAGCCAATAAAGTGATATCCCTGTTCTACTAATAGGTCAGGATTAGCTGGTAAAATAGCATCTGATCCATATTCAACTATCTGTTCTGACAAAACTGTACCATCAGAATCCTTAAAGACAACATTGTAGGTAGAGACAGTATATATTGGTCTGACAGTGAGATCATATCTCACTTCAGTGAAAGCAATATTCCAATATCTGAAATCATAACCCTCTCTTACTGGAGGAATTGGTGCTGTAGCAGCCAAGCCCTCACCAACAGTTTGGATATTTATAATATTACCAAGATGATCTAAAAATGTAACTGTATGATTTGTTAACCACTTGGCTATTAAAATATAATCACGAATAATCGGTGTTGAAAAATCAAAAGAATTTTCATCGGTGGTATCTATATACCAACCGCCAAAAGTATATCCCTCTTTTGTTGGATTAATAGGAGGCACTGCTGTTTGATTCTCGATAACTTGAATATTAGCAACATCACTGCCACCATCACTATCAAAAATAAGTGTATAGGTAACCTGAGGAATCGATGGGTCAATAGACCAACGAGCATATAAAACCATGTCCTCTCTAACGCTCATCTCCCAATTATATAAGGTGATTAAATCACTATTTGTATACCAGCCAGCAAAGATATACCCTGTTTTCGTAGGATTTGTTGGCCTTGTTGCTGTTGTTCCTGACAGAAGTGTCATACTTCCAACTGGTGTTCCTCCATTAGAATTGAAGGTGATAACATAAGAAAGCCTTGTCCACTTTGCATAAAGGGTAATATTTTCGGTTACTATTGTTGTCAATGAGTAGCTTTGAGTAAAACTCTCATCTGTATACCAGCCATTAAATTCATAATCCTCTTTTGTAGGATTATCTATTATAGGTAAGATTTCTCCATGAGTAACATAAACAACATCAATTGTACTACCACCATTTACCATAAATGTGATAGCATATCTAGCTGTCTCCCATTTAGCATACAGAGTAAAACTTTCGGTAACCAAACTATCAAAATCATATTTTTCAGTGAAACTAGAATCCTTATACCAACCCTCAACCATATATCCAAATTTTGTTGTTTCGCTTGGTATTTGTAATTTTTCATCGCGAAGAACTATAATATCTGAGATGGTAGTTCCTCCATTTGTATTAAAACTGATTGTATACTCCTCAGGAATCCATTTTCCATAAAGAGTGAAAGAATTTCTAACTATATTATCAAAATTGTAAGAAGACGT
Organism: Bacilli bacterium; assembly: GCA_028691715.1. Classification (GTDB taxonomy): domain Bacteria; phylum Bacillota_I; class Bacilli_A; order ML615J-28; family CAG-698; genus JAAYBG01. The sequence goes on from JAQUYR010000002.1 coordinate 32,634, forward strand.
TAATTCTTCATCAGTATACCAGCCACCAAAAATATACCCTTCCTTAATTAATTCAGTTGGGATACTTAGTTTACCACCTGTAGATACATCAACTGTAAAAGTCAACAATGGACTTCCACCATTAAAAGTAATAGTATTGGCATTAGCTCCCCATTTAGCATATAAGGTAATTTCATCAGTGACTATTGTTGAGAAAGAGAATTCCTTTGTCAACTCAACATCAGTAAACCAGCCACCAAAGACATATCCCTCTTTTACTGGATTACTAGGTTTTGAAAGCTTTGAATTCTTAGTAATTATTTGGGCTTTTACTTCACTACCACCAAAAGTCTCAAAGTTAACAGTGATTGAAGGATACTCTTTTAATAAAACAACTGTCATTAAGTCCAGTTTTCCTTCATATCGAACATAGACATTATGAATTCCTGGTTCTTCAAGTTTCTCTAAAGCTTCATCAGAAAGCATACTCCTGGTAATAGATTTTTTTGTACTAGTATTATCGGTTTTATGAATTATAATTTGGATATCAGACAGATTAAAATCAGCAACAGTTACCTCAGAAGGTATCGTTGACTTATCGACTTCAATCGACTCAATAGTGCTTTTTATATTTATGCATCCCGAAGCCATAAACATAATTGCTACAATAAATATAATACTTAATAGTCTTTTCATTCTAGACCACTCCTTTAATTCATATAATTATAATAACTCATCTTATTATACAACGTTTTTATTTTTTTTCAAAGATATTTTTTACACTAAGAAAACCAATAACTATGTCTTTTTTCTATGTTGACTTCCGAATATCAATTTTTATACGTTCTATGCTTTATTTAAAAACTAATAAAAAAAAGATGATTATTATGATCATCTTTTATTTTCGATAGTTTTTATCAGCGAGTTCAACAGGATTCATGATACACAATATCCTTTCAATAATCCTTTCACTCTTCATTTTATCTGTCTCGTTATAGGTTTCCATAAAGTGTTTGCCAAGGAATTCAATGCTATGATTTGATGTCATAAACACAGGAAGATGGTTATCCATACGATATTGGAGAATTGGTCCGAGAATGTCATCACGAACAAATGGAGTATTGTTTTCTGCTCCAACATCATCTAACATCAAGATTTCAACGTTCTTTAGGTTAACGATTATTTCCTCTATATTATTGCCAATAGAACTCTTTATCTGCCTTACTAAATCAGGGTAATAAGCGAATACTACCTCCAGCCCTTCGCTTACCAATTTCTTAGCAAAATTGATCAATAGAAATGTTTTCCCTGAGCCATAGTTTCCATAAATATAAGTTCCCTTGACCTTTTTCCCTTTTTTATACTCATTATAGAAACGTTGTAAATCATTGAGAATGAGGATTCTTTCATTGCTAATTATTACTTCTTCCTCTCCTATATTATCATTAAAGTTAAGAAATGTTAACTTTCCTGAAGAAACTTTTTTAATATAGGGACAATCCTTATAATGAACTTTTATCTTAGAATTATCATAGGTCAAGACTGTCTGCATATTCTCAACTCTTGATTCACAAGGTTTTTTACCCAGACATTTTTTACAAATTTCAGAATTATCTTTATGCAAAAACAAATCTGGAAAACTATTCAATAATTGATCATCGGTAATTTTATTTTTCAAACAAAATTCAGATATTTCCTTATTTTTAAATAATTCCTTTTTTACATTATCTAGTTCGCTCATTTTTCTTTCACCTTAAACATCTTCTGAGCTTCTTCTAAGACTTTTTGCGTCTCTTCCTCAGTTAGTTCTTTTGATTTAATGTTCTTATGCTCTTCTTCATATTTATTTAGCCATTCTGGAGTTTCTTTAACCTTTTTGAATGATGATTTGCTCTTAGGTTTATTAATGTATTCCAGGGCTTCACGAGCTGTCTTAATTCCTGCTCGTTTCCATGTAGAAGCAATTTTTTCAAAATAACTATAACCAGGAAATACTCCCTGTTTTTCATTATTAACATATAAAATCATGACGTTTATTACCTCTTGAGGTAATCCAGATATTCTTGCTAGATTTTCTAACATTGCCAGTTCACTACTAGAAGCCTTCATATAACTCAAGCTCTCAAGGATAGAAACCAAACTCATCCTTTCAAGCATTTCTAGTATCTTTAAGGAATCCTCATCTAAGTCACTAGCTATATATGGATCAGGGCTTTTCGTAACAAATTTTGCTACAACATTTTTATTTTT
>JAQUYR010000002.1:34962-50034 GCA_028691715.1 Bacilli bacterium
ACTAAAGCTATCAATTCCAATAAGGGGGAGATATAATTGACTCAAAACGAACAAATCATCGCCACCTAAACAAAACGTTTTTTGAATTTTAAAAATATTGTGTACTTCCATATCTTTACTCACTTTCAATAAATCTTAATACTCTTTATTGTTTGTATAAACTTACTCCTTTAAAAGGTAGTTTACTATCAAAAAATTTGTATAAACGATCAATAATTTTTATGCCTTTTCCAAAAGGAAGCATTTTATATGTTGTTACACTCAAGTCAACTGCTGTTTCTGTTGGCCGAGGGCTTATTACAACAACAGTGCAAGAATATTCTGGGCATTCATAGAACATCTCACAAAAATTCTCATTGTTAGCTTTTAAAACACCTTTTTCTTGAGCTATCAATTCTTCAACAACTGCTTTAACATCATCATTGCGAGCCCGATAATATCTAGTCCTCAAATTGCTGAGATAATGATCCTCTCCTGTTTCAAAGTTGTTTGAAAAATAATCTCTAAATTTCATTGATTTTCTCCTTTAATATATTTAATATTTCATTAATCATTATTACTAATGAATCATTACCATTTGTTTCGTTACAAATTAAAAAATCTGCTCTTTTTTTCTTCTCTTCCAAAGGCATTTGATTAGACACCTTGGTTAAAGCAAATTCATCGCTGATTCCATCCCGAGTAATCAATCTTTCGATTTGTTTTTCTAAAGATGTATAGACAACTATTATGTAGTCAAACATTTTTTCCATATTAGCTTCGTATAATAAAGGAACAGTGACAAAAATAATTTCTTGATTTTTTTTATTCTTAATAAATTCTTCTATCTCTTTAATGACAAAAGGATGAACCAAGCCTTCAAGAATTCTCTTACTGGAATCATCATTAAAAATAATATCTCCAAGTGATTTGCGATTTATTGTCAGATCATCATTCAGAATCGTTTTTCCAAATTTCTCAACAACCTGAAAATAGACTGGAGTATTGATTTCTAGCGCTTTATGGGCAATTTCATCAGCATCAATAACTTCATAACCCATTTCTTTTAAAATATCTGATACTCGGGTTTTTCCAGTAGCAATTGATCCAGTTATCCCAACAACCATTATATTCACCTCATTTTTTGACAATTCTGGCAATAATATGTGCCTCTTCCATTAATAAAAGTTTTAGTAATCTCCTTATGGCATATTGGACAGATAGTTTTTGTGTGAACCATCAATTCATTCTGAAATTTCCCACTCATCTCATGAGCACTGACGAAACTTCTTATTGTAGTTCCCCCTAGAGTAATAGCTTTAGTAAGAACCTTTTGAGAAACCACAGCAATATTATTGAGCTCTTCCAAAGTAAGACTATTCGCAGGTTGCATTGGATTAATGCGTGCCATGAAACAAACCTCATTGGCATAGATATTACCAAGACCACTAATTATTGTTTGATCAAGGAGAACCGACTTTATCGGTTTTCCAATTCTTTTAAATTTTTCTTGGAGATACTTTCCATCAAATCCTTCATCAAAAGGTTCTTTTCCCAAACTTATTAGAGGTTTTTGTTTTAAAACAACATTTAAGTCATTGGTATTAAACAAATACATCGTTCCAAATTTTCTAGTATCATTGTATCTAAGAGTTTTTCCGCTTTTTAAAAAGAAAATTATATGCTCGTGCTTTGTTTTTTCCTCATTACCTTTTAATGAGTACTTTCCTTCCATCCTTAAATGAGATAACAATATTACATCACTAAAAATAAAAATCAAATACTTACCTTTTCTTTTAATATCAACAAATTTCTGACCTTTTAAATGATTTATAAAATCATCATCGGTGACATTTTGAAGAATACGATTACAAAATATCTTGACATCAATTATTGTTTCTCCGATAACCATTTCCTTTAAATCATTCTTTACAGTCTCTACTTCTGGTAATTCTGGCATATTTATATCATCTCATAATAAACTTTGTTTGAATCAAAGCGATCAACAAATTTAAAATCATCCTTATTTTTTGGATAACCAAAGCCAACAATAGCGAATGGTTCAAGATATTCAGGAATTGAAAAAACATTTTTAATCATATCCATTCTTTCTTTATTGGGATAGATTCCACACCAACAAGAACCAATTTTCAAACTAGTAGCCATTAATAGGGCATTCTCTATAGAAGCAGACATATCCTGGGGATACATAGCTTCCGTTTTTAAATTTCTTTTATCTGTCAGGAAGATTATTGCACATGGTGCGTCGATCAACGATCTAGCAGATGATGACATATTAGCATATTTCTTTAACAATTCTCTATTCTGAACAATTAAAAAATTCCATGGTTGTTGATTTCTAGCACTTGGAGCTTGCATAGCAGCCCTAATAATCGCTTCTATTTCTTCTTTTTTCAAAGGCTCTTCTGAATAGGTTCTAATACTTCTACGTAAATTAATAACTTCCATCTCATGCCTCGCTTTTCTTGTCTTTTGTTTATTATAACACGCTAACGACTATTTTTACAATTAATTTTAATTATATTTTAAAAAGCAGTAAACAAATCAAATCAATGATTTTTTTACTGCCTTAGATTTTTTATTTTGCTTCAAACCAATTTTTACCTGAACTAACTTCAGCAATCAGTGGTACTTCCAATTTTACAGCATTTTCCATAGCCTCTTTAATCAGTTTCTTCATAGCACTCACTTCAGAAAGAGGACAATCAAAAACCAGTTCATCGTGAACCTGAGCGATAATTAATGATTTTAAATTATTTTTTTTGATTGCATCATATATCTTAATCATGGCTATCTTAATAATATCCGCTGCTGTACCCTGAATTGGTGAATTCATTGCTGTTCTTTCTCCAAAACCTCTCAAATTAGCATTATCACTGAGTATTTCTGGTAAGTATCGTCGACGATTATATAGTGTTAAAGAATATCCCGTTGCTTTAGCGCTGGTTATAAAGTTATCCAGACAAGTCTTGGCTTGATCATAGGTATAAAAATATTTATTGATATATATATTAGCTTCAAGTGGAGAAATATTAATCGCTTCACTAAGTCCCCAAGCACTCATGCCATAAATGATTCCAAAATTTATCGCCTTTGCTGTCCTTCGCATATTCTTAGTTACATTCTCCAATTTAACATCAAATAATTCACTAGCTGTCTGAGAGTGGAAATCAACTGTATTCCTAAAAGCTTCAATCATTCGATCATCTTTTGCCATATGAGCTAAAACTCTTAATTCAATTTGAGAATAATCAGCACTAAGGATTTCGCCATCTGGAAATCTTGAAACAAAGATTTCTCGAATTACTTGTCCCTCTTCTGTTCTTATTGGCATGTTTTGAATATTTGGTTCGATTGAAGAAAGTCTTCCCGTTAATGTCAATGCCTGTTTATATAGTGGATGGATATATCTATCCTCATCAGTTACTTCCATAATACCATTGACATATGTTGAGATGAGTTTTACATATCCCCGATATTTTAAAATCAACTTGGCAATTTCATATTTTTCAGCCAGTTTTTCTAAGACATCAACATTTGTTGAAAAACCAGTTTTATTCTTTTTACCGTGAGGTAATTGCATTTTATCAAACAATATTTCTCCCAGTTGTTTAGGAGAATTAATATTGAATTCCTCTCCAGCAATATCAAATATCCTTTTAGAAATCTCTTCTACTTTATAATTTAGATCCTCTCCAATTTCTTTTAGACGATCAATATCGACTTTTAGTCCAGAAAATTCAACCTTTGATAACACTTCTGATAGATGTAGTTCCACTGATGATAAATATTCAACATCTATTTCTTTGATCTTAGCAATAACATCGGGATATATATCCTGAATTATTAAACACTTTCTAACAGCATAATCGCTATATATTGAAATGTTTGGTACTGCCATTTTAGTATTAGATCCATAGATATTTTCAAGATACAAAATATTGCTGTTTGTAAAATTATCAGCCACTCTTTTAAAGTCATCGCTGCTATAAGATGGATTAATCAAGTAAGCATCAAGCAGTAAATCAAAGCAAACACCTCTAATTTTAATGTTTTCCTGATGTAAGACCATTAATAGAGTCTTATAATCAAATGTTTTCTTTGAATATTTTTCATTTTCGAGATATCTCTTCAACTCTTCACTAGAGACTAAAACATCCCTAGTTATGAAATAACTACCACTTTCATTTTTCAATCCTAAACCCAGGAATTTTCCCTTGAAGTAATTGCTTCCAAATACCTCTGGTATAATTATGGCATCGCTATTTAAAGTTAATAAAGAAAGTTTTTCCTCTTCATCTATAAGATAATAGTCACAAGTGTCCTTTGTCTTTTTAGACATCTCTAGTTTATTAATCCTTTTTAATAGTGAATTGAATTCCATTTCTTGAAAAAAAGCGATTAACTCATTTACATCGGTATCCCCGATTTTTAGATCCTTATCAGTAATCTTCAAGTCGATATCTTTCTTTAAAGTGGCTAGTTCCTTACACATGTAGGCAGATTCTTTACCACCAATAAATAATTCCTTTGTTCTTCCCTTCAAATCATCAATATTCTCATATATGTTTTCTATGGTCTTGTATTGCTCAATCAATTTTATTGCTGTTTTTTCACCGACACCTCTTATACCAGGTAGATTATCTGACGAGTCTCCAACAAGGCCTTTATAATCAACTACTTGAGAAGGCTCAAATCCCATCTTTTCATAAAAATTATTGGAATTATATTCCTCCAATTCACCAACACCTTTTCTTGTTAAACAAACTTTAATCTTTCCATTGACTAACTGTAATAAATCCTTGTCCCCCGTTATAACTATTATTTCATCAAAGTCATCATATTCAAGCATAGAAACGCTAGCGATTAAATCATCTGCTTCAAAATCAAGACTTTCTATTCGCTTTATTTTTAAAATATCGAGATATTTTTTTATAAGCGGAATTTGCTCTCGAAGTTCATCAGGTAGTTTAGTTCTTGTTCCCTTATACTCTTTGTACTGCTGATGCCTAAAAGTTTGTTTCCCCGCGTCAAAAGCCACGAATGCATACTGAAAGCCATCCTCAAGAAGTTTTGTTAACATATTAGAAAAGCCAAATAAAGCATTTGTATACTGACCTTTACTAGTTTTCATCAAATTTCCAGTATAAGCTGTAGCATAATAAGACCTAAACATTAAACTATTACCATCAATTAAAATAATTTTTTTCATATAATTCACCTATTTTTATTTTACCATATCAAGAGAAAAAATAACATAAAAATTTCAAAATAGCGCTATTCACAGAAAATACTTTATCTTTAAATTTAACTTGTTTTCTTTTTTATTCATAGCAGAAAACATATTTAAAAGATTAATTCAAAAAAATAATTACTTTGTTAGAAAATGTGACTTTTACTTTGTTATATAAATGAGATATAGTTTTCTTTTTAAATTTAAAAGTCCTAAAAAAATTGACTTTTTATTAAGAAAGAAGTATAATATACCATAGTGCTTATTGAGTTTGTTGTACTATAGATAAGCTTTTATCAAAAGTGTTTTAAGAATACATTAAGAAAAAAATGTTAATATACCAATGTTATTAAAAAAATTGAAAAAGGAATGTTATTATGAAAAAATATTTAGTACTTTTAGTCATATTATTTATTGCTCTAGTAGGCACCGCATGCAAGGACAATGAAAAAAATCTTTATACCGATGGCATTATTTATGAGTGTGAAACCTATTATAAAACTGTTGGAAGTACTCGTTTAGATATCCTGGAAATGACAACTGATGAACTAGGAAATCCCAACAGCGGTTTCAAATATTATCGTCTAGTTTTCTTTGCTGATCGAACATTTGCTTTTGTCTCTCTTCCATACTCTACTGGAGTTGAAGAAATATATTATGGTACTTATGTTCAAAAGAATGAAACTTCTAATGTAGCAAGAATCGGTGATGATGGTAAGATTGTTACTGATGAAAGTGGAAATATTGTTTATGATGAAGTTGTTAATAGTGTTATCACCCTTTACTATGAGAACGTTAATGTCTCAATGGAAGACATATTTGGATATGAAAAATATACTGTCTCTCTAGATAAACAGACACTTACAAGAAAACAAACTCAGTATACTTCAACTTATCAAGCTACAGTTAATCAGACTTGGAAACGTGTTGAATTAAAAGATATTGAAAATTAAAAGAGGTAAAACTCTTTTTTTTATATAAAAAAAGCGAAAGATCATTCGCTTTTTATTCTTCTTTTTTAGAATTGTCATCGCCATCTATTTTATGAAGCAAACTAGAAACCTTTTTATAGACAATAAAGGTTACAGTTGAAACTACTGTAGCAATTATCGCGTTAAATGGTATTACAGCATAAATAATATATTTTTCCATATAATTGAACTCATTAATATCGGGTATTACCACTCGGCAAAGCGATAGAAAACTCTCAAGATCTCCATTAAAAAATAATTCTAGATATACTGGTACAAGAACAAAGTAATTTGCAATTACCCCCACTATTATCCATGTGATACTTCCAAAAAGTAAGGCTATTAACCCACCAGTTTTAGTCTTATTTTTTTTATAAATCAATGATGTTACTAATACAGTCAATGATCCTATCAAAAGATCAGCAAAATCACCAACATAAGCTGTCTTGCTAAATGGTAAAGACATTAAAAATTTAACTACTACAATCAACACTCCACCAATTGGCCCCATCGAAAATCCCCCAATAATTGCTGGTAAAATCGAAAACTGAATCTCTAAAAAAGAGGGAAAAATTGGTAAGGGAAATTTTAAAAAATATAAAACTGTTGACAGCCCAGCAAACAATCCTATTTTTGTAACATTTAAAATTCTTTTTCTTCTTGTTGTTTTCTTCATAATAACTCCCTTCAAAAAAAGCGCTCCAAAAAACATCGGGGCGCTAAAAGATTCTTTTTTCTTCTTTCATCTAGACTATACTATCGGTATTGGAATCTCACCAATTCATGTCTTGCGACTCGCGGACTTTACCGCCGGTCGGGAATTTCACCCTGCCCTGAAGATTATTTAAATAATGATTTTATTAGTTTACTTGTGTTAGAAATTAATTCATTAATAAATCTGGTAACTGTATATTCAGGATATGGAACTCTAACAGTTACATCTTCAGCACCAGCATTATATGTATAAACCAGTACTGCTGATTCATCATAATCAGCAACAGTAATTACATTACCATCGGGACGATATTTTCCAGTTCCAACTTCTAAATAGACATCTTTAATTGTACTATCGGGATCATTAAATGTCAAGGTATATGCAAAGTTATTATACGAACAAGCTTCGAGGACAGGTATATTCTTGAGTGTGTAGGCAATTCCTTTAGCATCTGTGGCTAGTTTACTGCCATTATTATCAACAACATATATCTGGTAATTAAATTCTCTAGCTTTTCTCAATCCAGTAACAGTATATTTACCATCTACCATAGTATATTCATTACCATTAAATAATAGAATAATATCGGCAACTTCTTTACCAAAAGTTTCACCAATGGTAACATTAAAAGATATTGTATTCTCAGTAATGCTTGTTGTAACATTTGCCTCTGGAGATCTTCTCTCAACAAATAATAATGCACTTAAAACACTACGAACTCCACTACTATCAGTTGGTGAGTTAGTAACCACTAATTGACCTTTTTCATTTCTTATCATCGCTGTTGCTGAACCGCCACCATCCATTTGATAAGCTTCAACTAGACCATAATACTTCAAAACAGCATTAGTTTCATCAGTTGATGTTCCACACATACCTATAGATGATTGAGAACCATCAATAATAACCAGGCAAATCTTACCATCGCTCTTACGTCCGAAAATAGAACGTGGATACTGCTTTGTATTATAAGAAGCTGTACTATCGCCATCAACGACATCTTTTCCATCCATTCTTTGAATAGTATGATAACCAGTTGCAGACTCAACAGATCCCATCGGACCCTCAAATTTGAATTGAACAATTATTTTTTTACCAACACTTAAAGCATTTTCTATTTCTGGATTTCTTGTATCTATTGCAAATTGTCCTTTAGAAAGAGTAGCAGCATCAGCTGTTTTACTGATTACACCTTTTCCAAAGAAGGCATTAACGGCATTGCTACCTTTATATGTATACGTAACAGAATTTGTTGGATAGGCTCTTTCAGCATCCTCAATGACATACAAATTACCATTAACATCCATGGAAGGAAAGATCTGAGAATTCATCTCATCCTTTTGATAAAAAGATGTGTAAAGTGTTGTCTCATTGGTTTTAGGGACAGTATTATAATTTTCTATTTTAAAACTCTGAGTAATATTACCATCATCATCTAGTACTGATAAGAACAATCCTGCAATTAAAATTGTTCCCCCACTATATCTAGCTTGCCCGCTAACAATTGGATCCTTTGAACCATCTTGTAAGAATCCAGCAACATCTTGATTTCCATTTGCCAATGGTCCAAGACTAAACCAAGATTCACCATCACAAATCATTGGATAATAAGGTTGAGGATAATAATAATCGGTTCCACTTGCTCCTAAGTTTTCTCCAAAACTAGTGGCATATTGATCGGCATTAATTCCACCAACAACTACCCAATCGGGATGGTTCTTTTCATAATCCTGAGCAATACCAATAATTGAAGCTCTAGTGAAATTAGTTTGACCACCAATTGCCCAAGTAACAACTTTACTATCAGCTGTTTGCTTTTGAGTTAACACATTTACCTGTTGACCATATAAGAAACTATTTTTCATAGTACTTCCCAAATCTCTGACATGGGTTGTATTAGCTCCTAATTGATTAGATTCTACTCTTGTGGTAACTTCATAACTGGCAAGAGCATTGTCACTGTAATAAACAGTAGCAGCACTAACATTTACTTTTACAGAAGCAAAGATAGCAATAATGATTATAAATAAACTTAAACTAATTACTCTTTTTTTCATTTGATCTCCTATTTTGCAAATAAAATTCTTTCACTCTTGAACATTTTTAGCAGTAACATTACTGTTAATATGATATATATTATCGAAGAACCTATAACCAAAAGAATTGGTAATAGTTCTGCTTCAAAAGAAAAAATCGCCTTTAATCCTAATGTACAATTATATACAGGTACAAGATACATATAAATACTAGTATCTTTTGCTTCATTAAACATTGAAAAAGTTGAAGAAAAAATCGCAATGATATAAATTGGCATAGCATACATTGTTGCCTCTTTAGTGGATTTACCTATAGTAGATGCTAAAAGCATCAGACTTGCTGCTAAAAGAGCAATCACAATTAAGATTCCAAACAGCATCAGGTAATCACCAAAGGCATAACTTACACTTCCACCAACATCAAACATTGATTTTGCAAATGGTAGTGAAGCTAAAATACCAACAAATGAAGACAAAGCTGAAAGAACAGTAATTGTTGCTGTAGAAACAATTTTACCAAGAATTATTTCATTCTTTTTTATAGGAGTCATTAACAAAGTTGCCAATGTTCCTCTTTCTTTTTCTCCAGCAATAGCATCAGTACCAATACTCAATCCTCCAGCAAAAATTGAAATCATAATAAACATCGGTAAAAGCATAGCTAAGATTGATCCTGTAGCTTTTTGTTCATCATAAACAGCTTCTTCAGTTGAATTAATTATCTCTAAATCAAGTCCCATCAAACTTAAGAAACCACTTCTTTGAACATTTAAAGCATTTTGGACAATAGAATAACCAAGACTCGACCGACTATCTGTAGGATTATAAATTACATTGACTGTTGGTTTTTCCTTATCAATGGTTTTCTGATCGAAATCATCTTCAAAAACCACTAAGACATCAACTTCATTATTATATATAGCATCTTTTAGTGTTTCTACTTCGCTATCTTGAACAATGTTGATCACAATATTATCAAGACTATTTAAAATCATTTGATAAGAATCGGGCATATTAACAACATCTATAATTGTCTGATGTTCCTCAACAGTTACTGTCTGCTCATTAAAAGATTGTCCCATTACTACATAAATAAAGAATATCAACAATCCTGGAAGAACTAATGTTGAAAAAATCATCCTTGGAAACTTAAATATTTTATCCAATTCCTTTTTTATTATCCCATATGCGTTCTTCATTGAACTTCACCTACTTCACGGCTATATATATCAAAGAAAACTTCTTCAATATCTTTATTAGGAGACATGTTGCAAACATTCTCCACTGTGTCACATAATACCAATCGTCCTTCAATGATGATTCCCACTCTATCACATATTTTAGCAACTAGACCCATAATATGGGTACTAATAATCACTGTTTTACCCTGTGATTTTAACTCTTTTAAATAATCTGTTACCGTTTTAGCAACAATTACATCTAGTCCATTAGTAGGCTCATCAAAAATGATAATATCCGGATTGTGAACAAGAGACATAACAATTGATACCTTCTGTTTCATTCCTGTTGATAATTCACCTATTTTAACTTCCGCAAATTTGTCAACACCAAACTTTTCAAAAAGCTCTTTTTTTCGTTTTTCAATTAACTGCGAATCAAGTCCATGAAAATAAGCAAAATAATTAAACAAATAATTAGGGGTAAACTGTTCATCTAATTTTAACTCATTAGTTAAGAAGGCTATTTTCTTTTTAACAGCTACTTCATCACTAACATCTATTCCTTCAACAGTAATCTTTCCTTTATCAGGTTTTATTAATGTCGATATACAACGAAGAGTAGTTGTTTTTCCAGCACCGTTTGGTCCTAAAAGCCCAAAAATTTCACCTTCGTTTGTTGAAAAACTAATATCGTTTACCGCAACCTTGAGAGGATTTGTTGTCTTTTCCAATCGCATTTGCTTTTTCGAAAGTTTAAATGTTTTAACCAAGTTTTCAACAATCAATGTTTTTTCCATATCTTCAACTCCAAACTTCAATTATATATATTATACATTTTTTTGAGCTATTATTCAATTGTTTTCTTGTTTTTTTATAATTTGCTTTTATGCAAATAACATGTTAAAATAATAACAGTTTTTTTATAACAAAGGTGAAGAAAATGACAAAAGTAGTCCTAACAAAATGTGAAGAATATAATTTAGATTTGATCAAACAAGATTTGAGGTCTAGTCTATCTTTTTTAGGTGGTTTAGAATCTTTCATCAAGAAAAGTGATAAGGTTTTTATTAAACTCAACTGTGTAGGGCCTTTTGAAGCCGAAAAAGGAATTACTACTCACCCGGTTTTTGCTCAAGCAGTAATTCAATTGGTAAAAGAAATTACAACAAATATAATTATTGGAGATAATCCTGCTACAAAAGATCTAACTTTTACATTAAAGAAAAATGGCCTTTATGATGTTATCATCGCCGAAGGTGTAGAAATACTAGATGGTCGTGAAAGCACCACAATCGTTAATGAAAATTGTCATATTTATAACCAATTTCAGGTTTCTAAATCAATGGTTGATGTTGATGTGATGATCAATCTCCCTAAACTAAAAACACATAGTTTGGCTTATATGACGGGAGCAGAAAAAAATCTTTTTGGTTTTATATTTGGATTGAATAAGGCGGGATGGCACGTAAAAGCCAGCAATCCCTTGGAATTTGGTGAAGCAATTAATGATTTATATGGGGCTATTCTTAATGCTTTTAAGGATAAAAAAATACTCCATATTATGGATGGCATCATCGGTCTTGAAGGAGAAGGTCCTTCTTCTGGTGGTATAACCAAAAAAGCCAATGCTATTTTGATGTCTACTGATGCAGTAAGTCTTGACCGTGTAGCAGTTGAAGTTGTCCATTTGGACAATAAAAAACTATTTATCAATAAAATAGCTGGTGAGCGTGGATATGGAGAAAATAATTTAGAAAATATTGAGGTTTTGGGAAACAGTATCGATGACTTTGCTGATATTAATTTTTTACCACCAAAAGACTCTTTAGGAAATCTTGGACTAAGAATGCTGAGAATTAAAACTTTTAGAAATGTTCTTCTTGAACATCCTGTAGTAATGCATAACAGTTGTATTCGTTGTGGTGAATGTGCTAAAATATGCCCTCCTAAAGCGATGACAATCAAAGCTGGTGAATTTCCAAGACTTAACAAATCCCATTGCATTCGTTGTTGGTGCTGTAGTGAAGTTTGTCCAAAAAACGCTATCAAAAAGAGCCGTCGCCCTATCATAGGAAAAATTGTTTTCTAAAAGAAAAAACGTTGATTACAACGTTTTTATTTTACTATTTTACCTTTCAAATGCCAGGTATAAGCTTTTTCAATTTTCACACTGACAATGCTACCTACCATTGATAGATTCCCTGGGAAATTAACAACCTTATTGTGAGCAGTATATCCCGTCATTATCTCCTCATTTTTATCAGATGCACCTTCTACCAGCACTTCAACAATTTCATTTTCGAACTTTTTATTACCTCTTGCAAATCCTTCATTTATCAGTTTGTTTAGAGTTAATAACCTTTCTTTCTTTGTTATCTGCGGTGTAGAATCTTCGTATTTACTTGCAGGAGTTCCCTCTCTAGGTGAAAATATGAATGTGTATGCTCCTTCAAACTCAGCCTTTCTAACTAAATCTAAGGTCTCTTCAAAATCTTCCTCTGTTTCTCCAGGGAAACCAACAATTATATCGGTAGTCAAAGATATTCCAGGAATAGATTTTTTCAATTTAGAGATTTTTTCAAGATATTCTTCTTTAGTATATTTGCGATTCATTCTTTTTAAAATAGTATTACTACCTGATTGAACCGGTAAATGAAGATGAGGCATAATATTACCACCCTTAGCCATAACTCGAATTGTCTCATCATCTAAATCACGAGGATGGGAAGTGGTAAAACGAATACGCTTAATTTTTGTTTTATTCAAGTCATCCAATAAATTAGCAAAAGTATATTCTATCTGTAAATCTTTCCCATAAGCATTGACGTTTTGTCCTAATAAAGTAACTTCAATATATCCTTCACTGACCAATGTTTCAACCTCACGAATGATATCTTCTGGTAGACGAGATCGCTCTTTTCCCCTCGTATAGGGAACGATACAATAAGTACAGAATTCATCACATCCATACATGATATCTACCCAAGCCTTTTTCAAATGACCACGTTTAACAGGAATATCTTCAACAATGTCACCTTCTTGAGAATACACTTCAACAACCCTTTCCTTTTGAAGATAAGCATCAGCTAAATATTCTGGTAATTTATGAATATTATGTGTTCCAAAGACAATATCAACTTGAGGATGTTTTCTTTTTATTGTTTCAACAACCTTCTCCTCCTGTGCCATACAGCCACAAAGACCAAGAATCAAATTTGGTTTAGCCTTTTTAAGACTCTTTATTCTTCCCAATTCTCCAAAAACCCTGTTTTCAGCATTTTCCCTGATAGCACAAGTATTAAATAAAATTAAATCAGCTTCCTCGTCACTATCAGTCGGAGTAAAGCCCATCAGTTCCAGAATCCCTGAAATCTTTTCACTATCAGCGATATTCCCCTGACAGCCATATGTCTTTAAGTGATATTTCAATTTATTACCTAAGCCGATTAAATTGTCCGGAATAGAAAATTTTAGATTTTCGGTTTTTTTATTTACTCTTTTTCTAGCATCCTTTAGAGATGGTGCGAAATATTTACTATACTGTTTTCCCATAATTCACCTTTTAACTTTACATATTATAACAAAAATTAACATTTTTTGCAAGTTTACATTTGTTTTTATTCATAATCGTGTTAAAATAAGAGCGGTGATAAAATATGGAAGATATTATAATTAGATATTACTTGAGATTTCCCCTTTCAACAATTCAAGACTTAATAAAATTGCTCTATCAAGCAACCTTTGGTGGTGGTCATATGATATCAGATCCCCAGCAGTGCTTAGCTTTTTTACATGAAGAATGCTCTTCTCTTGAGAAAAAAAGGAAGGGCGAACTTTTATATGAATATATTTCCCCTGATATTGTTCGGGTTAACCTTCGTCCATATTTAGAGTATAATTTTAATCTCGATTATTTAAATGATGCCTTTATTCAGACATCAAATAATAATCATGGAGATATTGAATCATTCAAACAAAACATATCACTTTTAAAAGGACTAATAAAAGAAAAATTAATAGCCCTAGACTTGAAGGAAACTTTGAACAGTATTGATAATTATGAGAAATCCGATTATCCCGTTCTTCATCATAGCAATATATATAGAGAATCCTATCAACCAGCCTATCGCATAATCGATAAAAAGTATCTGACTACCGAAATGAAAAAGGTCCAAATTTCTACTTTTATTTCTTCTATTCCTTCAAGCAACAAAAGAACTATTATAGCTATTGAGGGAAAGAGTTGTTCTGGAAAATCATTTCTGGCAGAGTATTTAAAAAACACCATTAATGCTGCTGTGATTTCTACTGATGATTTCTTTCTAAATGAGGAGTTGAAACTTGTTCAAACAGGAATTGGAGACTTTATTGACTATAAGCTCTTAGAAAATGAAGTTCTTTCTAAAATTAAGAATAATAGTTCTGTTATCTATCACAAATATAACTGCCAAAGCGGTAATTATGAATCCAAAACTACGAAACTATCTCAATTAATTCTTGTTGAGGGAGTATATTCTTATAATAAATATTTGGCCAAGTATTATGATTATTTAGTCTATGTCGATGTTTCTAAAGAAGAGCAAATGAAAAGATTATATCAGAGAAATAGTGGACCAATTATCGATAAGTTTATCAATGAATGGATTCCTAAAGAAAATTTATATTTTAAAACCTTTAATATTAAAGGAATTGCTGATGTAATAATATAAGAAGATGTTTTTATTAACATCTTTTTTTATAGATTGTCACTATCTCCTAAAGTAAAATATTGAAATTAAAAGGCAATTAAATTTATATTTAATTGCCTCTTTTTTATTCTGAAAAATTCAAGTGAATGGAACCATTTGTTGTTTCAAGAACGATGCTTTTATCTTTTCCTGTATTGATTGTTCCTTTCTCTTTTTTTACTCCATCTAAATATACTGAACCATTAACA
>JAQUYR010000040.1 GCA_028691715.1 Bacilli bacterium
AAATAACAATTGACGTACAGAATCAAGATCAAGAAACTCCCTATTTAAATTTCCGAAGTGATAAAGAACTTGAATTCCGTTCTTTTGAAGGTATCGTACACAACTTTAAATCGGTTAGAAAAATCAAGATATCAGATTTTATTGTACAACCGTCTGCTGTATCAGAAAATATCGGTTACTGTCTTTCGAATTGGAATAAATTTGCAAGGATCGAGCAGGGAGTTCAAGAAAAAGAAATATTCTCTTGCGAGATAATTTTAGATAATATGGATTTCAATTTTAATATTATGGATGGTGCTATGATATATTGTAGCACTAACATTACCGCTTCGAATAATAATGGTAAGGCTTGGGATCAAAAGATACGATTGATGAATCATATTGAAAGTAATCAATTTTCAATTTATTATCCCGAAAATTGTTTCGAAAGTATAAGTGAAAAAATTGAGATCGATGATAAGTTATTTGTAAAGGATGCGTGTAATTTTCTGCCCGGCATGCTTCGCTATTGGTCTTTAGACACATTTAGTGACAATCAAATTATCATCAATGGTTGCGGTGAGAAATACCCCTTTGATAGGATTGCTGAAGATCCGTCAAGTCTCTCTGATATTGAGTTCTTTGAATAGACAGGCTGAATTGCATCAACCGCTAACATTGGAAAAATGACTTGACCCGAGTGATGTTTTATCTTGTAAGCTTTTTTCCATGACCGTTGTAGATAATTGCCGGTATTTGAAAGACTAGGAGCGTAGATGAGAAGTGTAATAGTTTTAATAGTAATAATGGCAGGTGTTTTACTGCTGTCAGCAAAAGTGATATATGAATTCGAACCAGAAAGTTCGTATCAACTTAAACCGAAAACCATGAAGTCTAAGTCCGCAGAGTTCTTAAAAACGCACAAAGAGAACTACATGAGATACCTTGATGAAAAAACTGATCTGAATTATGTAACAGCTCAAAAAGTTGACACCAAAGGTGATACGATAAGATATTTTAATGACAATTTGCACAATAATAGGATAAATATAAAGAAACTGAACGAACTCCGTAAACTAGGATTGACAAATTATACTGATGAAGAACTAAAATGGCGGGGTGACGGAATATCTGTTAGAAAGGATAGAATATCCATGTCAACTTTAGCCTATGCAATTCTTTCAAGGAATACGATATTTATTGGTACTGTACAAAAAATAGAACCTGTACCCTATTACGACACAGCATTTATACAAACAAAAGTTACAGTCAAGGTTGATGAATATCTCAGAGGAGAATATTATTACGATCCTATACCGGAACAATTTATCATTTATTGTGATTATGACCAAAAAATTATGACTAAAGAAAAAAGAAAGTTATATGAAAATAGAGAGGTTCGTGGTAAAGTTTTTGATTTAGGGCGGAAGTATATTTTTTTTAGAGATAGCTATATTTCTGAAGGTGTACCGATTGAAGATTTAAACAACATTAATGTATTTGAAAATCACGAAGCAAGGATATACTTGATTGAGAACAATAAAATTATGGACAAAGATTGGGAAGAGCAGATCTTATTAGAAGAATTTTATAAAACTGATAGAGGTTATAAAAAGCATACTGATCTCAAAAAGCTAAAGGATTACATAAAACTGCTTGAAGAAACAAATGATACAGAGAAATTTTTTGAAATAAATTTTAAATAGAATATGGTAACAAAAAAAAGAAATACCGGCAACAATCTACAACATTGGCAAAATGACTAATCCCTTGTTATATTTCCCTTGTTCGCTTTTTGCCATGACCGTTAGCGGGAATAAACCAGTTTAATAATTAAAGTAAGGGATAGGCTATGAAGGAATTTTACGATATTGCAAAAGATGGTATTTCTGATACGAAACAAAGGCATGAACATTTTGAGAGTGTCGAAAAACAAAAATACGATTTACACGATGAGCTTGTAAAGGCTGTAAAGAATATTGAAAAATCACAGAAAATATTAAGTGAAGAAAGCGAAAAAACTCAAAATAGCATTAAGAGAATAGCTATATGGGGTTTAGTCATAGGAATTGTTAGTATAGTTTACGCTATGACAAAAGATCTTTTAGAACTGTTAAAATGAAGTTTAAAATAAGTGCTAATAGCAATAATTGCATGTATAAAAGAGTTTTTTCTAAGTCTGACTTTTCTTTCTTGCTGTTCTTTTCCATTTCTGCTCCCGTGTTTGTGTTCTTATTCTTATTACAAGGTAATTCGCTAATCACTAACCTAACCTTTGGAGGTATCATGTCTCAAACAAGCGCTAAAACTTACCGCGTCCAGTGTCCTTATTGCGGTAATAAATTTCTTCATACGAGCGGAAGCTCTAACTTCAAGGCAACATGTACGCGTTGCGGGCGTGAGGTCGTGTATAAAGTCAAAAAATAGACGGGTTAAATCTGTATGTTTACTTTCGTCGAGAGATGATTCTACGAGCTTATCTATGGCAAGTTTAAGCTCTTTAATATCGTCTTTTGCGTAGTTTGATACGGTAAATTTATCTATAACACAGACAGGCACTTTGGTATGTTTTTTAGAAGACTGCCCGCTAACATCGGAAAAAGGTTTTTCCGTTTTCGTTAGCTGACATGCTTGGGAGGTTACTAGTTTTTTGGTAATAATTAACTGATTGAATCATAAAAATATGGAAAAAAGCATAAATAATAAAGAATATAAAAACTTGCCCGTCTTGTAGAGTGTTACTATATTTCAACTGAAAAAAAATTAGGAATTTTATGACATTTAAGCTCGAACAATTAGAATACCAGCAACAAGCTATAAAATCTGTGATTTCAATTTTCAAAGGACAAGAAAAAAATACTTTCGATAGTGCTTGTAAAGATGGTATCAGATCAAATATTCTTAGTCTTACTCCCTCAGAGATTGTATCGAATATAAAGGATACTTTAATTGAAAACGGCATTGACGAACAAATTGCCAACATTTCCAAGTGCGAAGAATTGGAAGATAGATTCCAATGCTTTAAATGTAAAAAAGCTAGTGAATGTAAGGACTTTGAAAGTTTAAAGAATATTTGTATCGAGATGGAAACTGGAACCGGTAAAACTATTGTTTATATAAAAACTATTTTTGAATTGTATAAATGCTATGGGTTTACAAAATTTATAATAATTGTACCTTCTGTAGCTATTAGAGAAGGTGTTTTGTCAACTTTAAAGACATTTGAATCACAATTAGAAGACATTTATAATGTAAAACCAAACTATTTTGAATATGATAGTAAAAGAATTCAAAATGTAACGAATTTTATCGAAGATCAGCATCCGCAAATAATGGTAATGACACTACAGTCTTTTAATTCAGACGATAGAATTCTTAATCAAACTCAAAGAGAAGATCTATTCTCTAATATGGCATATATTGAAGCTCTTTCACGCACAAATCCAATTATTTTTATGGATGAACCCCAGGAAGGTATGGATACCGATAATTCAATTACTAGATTGCAATCTCTAAATCCTCTAGTAAAAATCAGATATTCAGCAACACACATAAAAAAAGCTTTGACTAATATGATTTACCGCTTGACTCCTTATGATAGCTACAAACAGGGTCTAGTTAAAAAAATTGAAGTCTTGACTGTATCTGAAAAAAATGACGAAGCATCAATGAAAATTGAGCTTGAAAAGATTGAATTGGGTAAAGGCGACCCAAAGGCAGTTATAAAGGCTTGGCATCAAACAACGAGCGGTTTCAAATTTAAGCGTACAAAGAAATTAGACAAATACGCAGATTTGTATGAAGTTAGCGGGAATATTATTTATAAAGGCTATATTATTGAACAAATTTCTCGGCCAATTCGTGGGCAAGGTTTTGTGAAATTTGAAAATGGCGCTATTATTTATGAAGGTGAACAAGCTAAAGATTTCTCAACAATATTCGGTGAACAACTCTATTGGTTAATTGATACGCATTTCATAAAAAAAGAAAAGTTAAAATTATTGGGCATAAAATGCCTTTCTCTTGTATTTATTGATAAAGTTGATAACTACATACAGCCTAACGGAATAATTAAAAAGGCTTTTGAAGAACAGTATAAAAAAGCGCACTTAAAATACTATCACAAAGATGCTGACAATTCAATAATCGAACAAATTCAAGGTTATTATTTCGCACAGACCGGCAAGGGTGATTTTACAGATAATGAAGGTACAATGCGAAATAACAAGGAACTTTATGATCTTATTTTGAAATCAAAAGATGAATTATTATCAATTGAAAATCCAGTAGAATTTATTTTTTCTCATTCAGCCCTTGGTGTTGGCTGGGATAATCCTAATGTATTTAATATTGCAACTCTAAATCAAAGCTATAGTGAGATAAAAAAAAGGCAAGAGATCGGAAGGGGTCTTCGAATTTGTGTTAATCAGAATGGTTCTCGTGTGTACGACAATCCAGATACAAAAGAAGGCGATGAGATAAACCTTCTTACTGTTATCCCAAATGAAACATACGAAGCTTTTGTTGCACAATATCAATCTGAAATCTCTGAAGTTTATGGTACATGCGAACAAGGTGCTGAGACTAGAAATACTCACAAGGGACAAAAAACTACTGAGAAGCTTTTAACTAGAAACGATACTTATTTCAATGATCCGACCTTTCGTGAATTTTGGAGAAGGTTATCACAAAAAACAGAATATCTTGTGTCCTTTGACGAGAATAGAATTATTCAGGAGTCTATTAAGGCTATAAATGAGATCACAATTTCAGAACATCAATTACAAGTCTCGCTCGGTAGAATAAAAAGTATAACTGAAGAAGGAATAAAAACGGATGATTTTAGAACACAAAATAAAGCTGCAAATATCTTTTTTTCTCCAGTAGATTTGATAGAAGAAATAAGTGAAAATACTTCCCTTGCATATCCAACAGTTTTTAAAATTGTACAGAGTCTTTCGAACAAAAAAGAGATTTTAAAGAGTCCGCCCCGGTATATAAAAGAAGCTGTTCAGAGAGTCCGAAATATCGAGTTAGATGAAATGTTACGAGCACTTGACTACCGCATAACCGGTGAAACATTTGATATAAACCAATTTGAACAGTTTATTGTAAAAAACACGGACAAAATTGAGCCAACTCCCAGCAGGGGCATATATGATCATATAATTTGGGACAGTGAGCATGAACAAATATTTGCCCGTGAAGCTGATACTGATACTGAAGTAGTTTGCTTTTTAAAACTACCAAACTTTTATGCCATAAAAACACCTGCAGGGGATTATACTCCAGATTTTGGGATTGTTTTAAAAAAGCGAAAAATCAGAGATGACCATTCTATTGAGTATTACTTTGTAATAGAGACGAAAGGCACTAATGATATCAATGACAGAAGATCATTAACTGAAAATGAAGTTTATAAAATCAAATGTGCTCTAAAACATTTCGAAGCACTCGGTATTGAAGCAAAAATAAACTACTGCGCACCTATAAAAGAATATGCGACTTTCAAGAATAAAGCGGAGGAATTAGCAAATGCCTGAACTCGACAAAAAGCTTATGCAAACACCTGATTTGAATAAAGAAAGATTAGAAACACTCAAAACTCTTTTTCCTGACTTGTTCACAGTCGAAGGTAAATTGCACCCAGATGAACTTATGAAAATCGTCGATCCCGAATTAGTTAAGGAGTCTGAAAGGTTTGAATTCAAATGGTTTGGTAAAAGTGAAGCCAAACGGAATGCTTTCACACCAAGCAGAGCAACACTTGTTTATGATGAGCAGAGAAGTGTTAATCATGAGTACTCTGATGGTAATATGATTATTGAGGGAGAAAATCTTGAATCTTTAAAATGTTTGCTATCGGCCTACAGAGAAAGAATCAAGTGTTTATATATAGATCCACCCTATAACACAGGCAAAGACTTCGTCTATTCTGATAAATGGGATGAGTCTAAAGAAAATTATTGGGATCATATTGGTATTACTAGTAATGGCGTAAAAATAGATACCAACTCCGAATCAAGTGGGCGCTTCCATTCAAATTGGTTGAATATGATGTATTCTCGGCTATTAATAGCTCGTCAATTGTTAAGAGATGATGGAGTGATTTTCATTTCAATAGATGATTGTGAGGTTCATTACTTAAGGAAATTATGTGAAGATGTTTTCGGAGCAGAAAATTTTATTGCACAAATTTCTAGAGAAGCTATTAAAGGAGGTAGTCAATCAAAAAGTTTAAGAAATGTACATGACTACATTTTGTGCTTCGCAAAATATTCTCAGGAAGCAAATTTTTCTGGTTATGAAAAAGAAGGTATCGTTTTAGATTTAGAAGATGAATATGGAAAATATGCGAAGGGACGAGAACTTAATAAATGGGGAGCTGGATCGAGAAGAGAGGACTCGCCAGGAATGTTCTTCCCAATAAAAGGCCCAAATGGAGAAGATGTATATCCAATCCGAAATGACGGTTCAGAAGGTAGATGGAGGCTAGGCAAGAAGAAAATGTCTCTACTTTCAGAAAATGATGGGATTATATTTGAAAAGCGTGAGAATGGTACTTACATTTGCTACCAAAAAATAAGAGAATCAAAATCAGGAATTAAACAATTTACATCATTGTTTAAAGAAAATTATCTTAACGCTAAGGGGACTGAAGAAATAAAAAAATTGTTTTCATGTGAGAGAACGTATTTTGACTATGCAAAACCGAAAGAACTTATTTTTGATTTGATGCTTATGTGCGATTGTGATAATTCAGACATCGTTATGGATTTTTTTGCTGGTTCTGGTTCGACGGGTCAAGCTGTGTACGAATACAACAATGAATTTGAAACTGATTGTAAATTTATTCTTATTCAAATCCCTGAACTTACAGATGAAAAATCAGAAGCCTTTAAGGCTGACTATAGAATAATTTCTGATATCACGATTGAGCGTAACAAAAGAGTAATACAAAAGCTAATAAATGAGGAATCTGAGAATAACCCTGATTTGTTATCTGAAGATAAGAAGCCTCTTAAATTAGGTTTTAAAGTTTACAAACTCGCTAAGTCTAATTTCCCTAGGATTGATTTTGCACCTGACCCTGCAAAAACTGAAGATGAGAATCTTGCGCTTCTCAATACATATATCCAAGAAAAAGAAGCAATATTTCTATCAACAATTGACGGCGAGTATATTTTCGACGAAGTGCTTCTGAAAAATGGCTTTTTGTTGAATTATTCTAAAATTCAGGATAACACATTTACTGAAAACACAATTTATGAGATAAAAGATAGTTATAAATCGTGCCTTATTTGCATGGATATGACAATTGAAAAGATAACATTAAAAGAGTTGGAATCACACAAAGATCAAGTCTTTATCTGCCTTGAGAGAGCCCTTGATACAACTATGAAATGGAATTTAAAACATTTGCTTGGCGAAAAGCTAATAGCGTTTTAGTGAGGTTAAAAAGTGGCAAAAAAAAGAGATAGCAAGCTCGAGAAACTCACTACAGTTGTACAAAAAATGCTTGATGGCAATCCAGCAATTTTAGTTGGGAGTGGCTGCTCTGTGCCTTATGGGCTACCTACTATGAGCGACTTGTCTGCAGAAATTAAAAGAAAACTAACTCCCATTCATAGAGGGAAAAAAGTATGGAACGATTTTATTGCAGAACTTGATTTGACAAACAACCTCGAAAAAGCTTTAGAAAAAATTAATATCGAAGATGAGATGCAAAAAGACCTAATTTGGATAGTATGGTCATTGGTTCAAAAAAAAGATATTGAAGCTAGAAATAGTTTTTTGTTAAATAATCAAGTGCCTGCTTTAACAAAAGTTTTTTCAAAATTTATACAAAAGTCTGGCACCACTAGTGTAATAACAACTAATTACGATAGGATTATCGAATATGCTGTGAATTTTTCCGAAGGATATTATAGTACAGGTTTTTCTGACGGCATTATCGGTCAATTTAAACATTTCATGCCAAAAGAGCATAAAAGATTGATTAATATTTACAAAGTCCATGGATCAATCGATTGGTATAAACATATAGACAGCTCATTGCTTTATTCTTTGCCTTCATTTGACGAGAAAAAACTTAAGCAAAAATTCAAACCCCAAATAGTAACACCAGGCAATAGTAAATATCGAGAAACTCATCTCGATCCATTTAGAACTGTTATTTCCAAGGCTGATGAAGCTCTTAGAAACTCGTGTGCTTATCTTTGTGTAGGGTATGGTTTCAATGATGAACATATTCAGCCAATTATCATTAATGAAAACAAGAATAAAAATAAACCCATTGTTATAATAACAAAAGAAATTACACCAAAAATCAATGAACTTTTCTTTTTAAATAAATCAGAAAATTGCATCGTTATTACAGGCAATCCAGCTGGTGGGTCTTTTGTATATTTCTCAAATAAAGACAAAGAAAATTATGATATTGATTATTGGAAACTTAATGAATTCTATAATCTGTGGTTCGAATAAATGGAGGTTGTAATGGGTATATTTGATTATAAAGAGGAATCTATAGAGAAAATCGGTACAGTTGATAGCGTTGATACGGCTAATGTTGTAATTAAAATTGACAATGAGGATTTACTAAGAAAAGTACAGGTAAATAACTTGCTAGTTATTCAGTGTTCAAAAGTAGGTAAACATTTAATTGCTTTAGTTAGCAAAATTATGAGAAATGCAACACTTGATGGCGCTGATGATGAAGGTTTTCCTAAGTATAAAGCTGAGAATGTCATAAAAGCAACATTAATTGGAACTCATTTAGACAAAGAAGGTACTAAAACCAATGTATTCAAAAGAACACTCGAAACAGTTCCAGAGATTAATGCAAACTGTTACACATTAGATGGAGATAGACTCACCGCTTTTATGAAAGCTATTTCTCAACTGGCAATTGACGCTAAAAACCCCCTTACACTTGGTAATTACACCCTTGATGACAAAGCTGAGGCATGGATTGATGGTAATAAGTTTTTTCAACGACATGCAGTTATCGTAGGCAGTACAGGTTCAGGTAAATCATGGACAGTCGCAAAATTACTCGAACAAATAGCGCCTTTACCTTCATGTAATGTCGTTGTTTTCGATGTACATGGTGAATATGCACCTCTTATTGGGAATGGTTTCCAACATTTAAAAATTGCTGGACCTAATGATAGTGTCGCCGAAAATATTATATTTTTACCCTACTGGTTGCTCACTTATAACGAAATGATATCTTTAATGTTAGACAGAAGTGATAATAATGCACCCAATCAAGCTATGGCATTCTCAAATGCTGTAATTGAACAAAAACGCAAACAATTGGAGATTTTATCTAAAGCTGATGTTCTAGCAAATTTTACAATAGACAGCCCAGTACCGTATAAGATTGAAGATATTCTAAACGATTTCAGAGCAAAAGACATTGAGATGGTACCAGGTGCAAAGTCTGAAAAACAAGGTCCTCTCAATGGTAAGCTAACTCGTTTCATACAAAGACTTGAAGCAAAAACTAATGATAAAAGGCTTAATTTCTTATTTAATAGTTCTGATGCCGTTCTAGATTATAATTATGCAGAATTAATTTGTAAAAAACTTATGCATTCAAGTAGCCTACAAACAGCGAAAGGGATAAAAATAATCGATTTTTCTGAAGTACCTTCTGATGTTTTACCCCTTATGATCAGTCTAGTTGGTAGAATAATATTTTCTGTTCAACAATGGATACCAAAAGAAAACAGGCATCCACTATCTCTTTTTTGCGATGAGGCTCATTTATATTTGCCTGCTAATACCAACAGCTCAATTGAGGCTACGGGACTTGAAAATTTCGAAAGAATCGCTAAAGAAGGTAGGAAATATGGTATTGGTCTAACTGTAATCAGCCAAAGACCTGCGGAAGTTAACCGTACTATTTTAAGCCAAAGTAATAATTTTATAGCTATGCGTTTAACAAACGCTGAAGATCAAGCTGTAATTAAAAGGCTCTTGCCAGATAGTTTAGGTAATTTCTCAGAGTTATTACCAATTCTAGATGTAGGTGAAGCACTTGTTGTTGGCGATGCGTCCTTGCTCCCAAGCAGAGTAAAAATTGCAGAACCTAAGTTAAAGCCCAATAGTGCAACTATCGACTTTTGGGACGAATGGCAAAAAACCTCTACAGTTGATGTTATTTCAAAAGCTATTGAAGCCTTAAGGAAACAATCAAAATAATTTAAATTTATACTAATTCAGACGGGCAAGTTTCTAATAAAAAAGTAGAATGTACATGTGAAAGAAATAATAATGATTAAAGAGTACCTCCCAAGCACAACAGCTAACATTGGAAAAATGACACGGCGAGGGGTAGTTATTTGCCGTGCTTTTTTCCATGACCGTTAGCAGAAATAGCACTTGAGTAATGTAAAAAAAATAAACATAAAGGATCTATAATGAACAAGACCAAATTAATAATGATTTTTACTCTAACCTTTTCTCTACTCGCGAGTTTCGTCTATATATCAATCGAAGATAGAATAAAAGCATCTGAACTTGTAATTATTGGTAAAATAGATAGTCTAAAAGCTAATGCAATAGACGTTACACGGAAAAATGGTCCACCAAACGCATTTATAAATATTGCTTATATCAAAATTCACAAAATATTATCGAGTAAATTATCAGGAATTGACACATTATATACCATTCCTCTTGTTATGTATTCTGAAAAAGGTAAAGCTATATCTGGTCTTATAATTCATAAACTTGGTCAGTATGGTATTTGGATTCTTGATAAAAAAGATAAAGAGAAATTATTCTTTTCCGAATCTTATTTGAATAAACACCAAAATATTGATTCTTTATTTAAAGTTTTAGACATTGATAAAAAGGATGTATTCTCTGCAACCCATCCTAACGACTTCCATGAAATTGATTCGTTAAATAAAATTGTAGATATTATTAATAAGCTTGAATTAGATTCAAAAAAAATGAAAGACAATGATACCGGAGATTTTCAGAAATAGGGTTCCCATTGACTCAAGTGCTACGAACTGCTAACATTAGAAAAATGACCTGACTTGTGTTATATTACTGGTGGGCTTTTTTCCATGACCGTTA
>JAQUYR010000041.1 GCA_028691715.1 Bacilli bacterium
GATTTTGGAATTAAACAAAAGCCATAAAGGAAGGCCATCTTCTCAAAAGTCCAGCCATTTAAAGACGGTATTGAGGAGATTGTCAGATAGAGAGTTGAGAAGGCTACAATATTAGTAACCAAAAAGGAAACGATCCCAATGATGGCATCAACCTTATAGCTTAATTTTGTTTTAATGCACATGGCAATATAACGTGGATATATTTTAAGATATTTTTTCATATTCATTATCCTCCAACACTGGTAACATGCTTAATCGTTCCCTTAAAAGTTAAGGCAGCTAGAAGATTAAAAACTACAACCCACCCAAATTGAATGATGATTTTAATTAAAGCATCAGGAACAGTATAACTACCCATTATGATGAAATTAGGTGTCTGTAAAATAGATGTAAAGGGTAAGATATTTAGCACTGTCTGAAATTGTTCTGGAAAAAAAGCAATAGGAAGATATCCACCAGATAAGAACATCATGAATTCATTTTTAATTATTCCGATTCCAAAAAGAGCTCCAGTATAAAAAGCAAGTTGTCCGATGATAAAATTGAAAGAAGAAATGATTAAAAGGGAAGCAAGGCTACTGATTAAGAAGAGGATGATATTATACCATGTTGGGAAAGATACTCCGATGACAAAGTGAAGAACTGTAATACTGATGATATAAACAGGAAGAAAAGCAATGATCATAACTCCACAAAAACTTCCTATATCCATAGCCATTAATCGTTTTCGATAATTTATTGGCCTGATTAAATTGTTAGCAATATAACCATAACGAATATCTTCACCAATTTGCCAGAAACTATCGCCTGAAAAAACTAGTTGGGAAACGATTCGGGCACTTATAAGATAAGTTAACATCAAAGGCATTGTGAAACCATTGATTTCAGTCGTTGGTGAGTATTTATAAACAGCAATCCACAAAAAGCAAAGAATCAGTATTTGGATGAAATCACCAATAATCCAACCAAAGATGGAAAATTTATAAGAGAAGGCTTGAAGGATACCTCCTTTTATAAAAGCAAAATATTTTTTAAACGGATTTTGCTTCATAAATTTTCTTTACAACACTTTCTATGTTATTTTCGGTGATTTTAAAATCGGTTACTCTGCAATTTTGGAAGATATAATTGACAATATCGTTGATACTGACTAGGCCAGCATCAAAAGAGATGATTAAAAAGTTTTCATCTTTTTCAAAAGTTAAGTTGTTGTTAAAGGTCTTGTTAAACTCCTCCAGATTAATTCTTTCTTTAGAAGAGATATGAATATGCCTGATATCTCCAAAGCGATTTTTAATGTTTTTTAAAGGCCCATCATACAAGATATTACCCTCATCTATAATGATGATTCGTTTACATAGTTCGATGATATCATTCATATCGTGGGTTGTAAGAATGACTGTTGTGTTATATTTCTTGTTTATTTCTTTAATAGCGGTTAAGATTTTTTCTTTAACCAAAACATCTAGACCGATTGTGGGTTCGTCGAGAAATAAAACTTTGGGATTATGAAGCAGACTAGCAGCGAGATCAGCTCTCATTCTTTGACCTAAGGAAAGAGTTCTTGCTGGTGAGTTGAGGAATTTGCCGATATCAAGAACTTCCTTGAAATACTCAAAACGTTCATTCCATTCTTCATCGGGAACTTCATAGATCAGTTTTAATAATCTAAAGGTTTCGATTAATGGTAGATCCCACCATAGCTGACTTCTCTGTCCGAAAACAACTCCGATGTTTTTAACCACTTTATTCCTCGTCTTCGAGTTATATGGTTCCAATCCGTCAATTAGAATTTCTCCGCTTGATGGAGTCAAAATTCCACACATCATTTTAATGGTTGTTGATTTTCCAGCCCCATTGGAACCGATATAACCCACTATTTCTCCAGGATTTATGTTAAAGGAAATATTATTAACAGCAGTAGTGGTTTCATATTTTGTTGAAAAGAGGGTTTTAATCATACCAATGATTCCTGGTTTTCTGATTGGTTTCTTGAAAACTTTGGTAATGTTCTTTACTTCAATCATTATTTGTTCTCCTTGTCCTTACAGAAGAAAGATTCATTTTCATTTAAAGTATTGAGAAATAAATCATCTTTTCCCTTTACAAATAAATTTTCTCCAGTTAAAGCTTTATATTTTTTTTGTATCTTATAAAGATAAATATCATGATGAATATGTTCACTCATAATTCTAATCATCAGATTATTATTGGTGATTGTTCCAATCCATTCGTTGTTTTGGTTAATGCTACTGGCAACTAAAACCTCTTTCATATCAGAAACAATCATTATTCTTGTTGGTAAAATATTTTGAGGATATCCATAGGAATATATTTCAACATTCTTATATTTTGATTCCTGTTTAGAGAAGCTGAAGGTGATGATACGCACTCCTCTTTCTTCTAGAATAGCAAATTCTTTATCAAAGATGTCCAAAGAGGCATCACAGTTTAAATATACTTCCTCTTTAACTTTTAGAAGTAGTTCTTTGGCTTTCTCTAAATTGGCTTCGAAACTATTGATATTCATGAAGAAATTAGTTGCTTCATTTGGTTTGATATCTTTTAATACTTCTTGTAATTCATCAAAAGTATTGTTATAGTCAACTCGTAGTTTTTTGATCAGAGTTTCGGGGTTTTCTGGATAATATGCCTGAGTATCAGTAGATAATTTTAGGAGTATACCTTTAGTATACATAGCATCAACTGTAGGATAGGCTGATGATCTGGATAGTCCCAAGGCCTTAGCTATGTAGTAAACTGTCTGTCCGGGATTTTCCAAAAGATATAAATAAATAGCAGATTCTTGTTTTGTAAGGATCTTCTCTAAGCTTTTTTCGATATTATTGTTCATATTACACCTCGTTGTCTAAAATATACAACTAATTATAATATGGCATATTATATTTGTCAACTAAAAATTAGAAAATCAAATATGGAAACTATTACATAATGAAAACGTTTGACAAAACTTGCTAAATTGAGTAGAATAGATAATAAGATAAGAGGTACTTTATGAATACATTTGATAGAAGACTTCGGGCATTTTCAATAGACACATCTTTCGCCTTTTTTTTAGTTCTTTGCTTGATACCAATTCCTCTTGATGCAGACATCAAGAAATATCTTGTTGGGGTAATCTATTTTGGGGTTTCCTTAGTTCCTTATTTGTTTGGTAGTGGCCAAACTTTTGGTAAAAGAATTCAAAAAATAAAGGTCATCAAAAACACTTCAGAACTGGTTCCTACAAAATATGTTGTTCCCAATCGTTTTTATTTGATATTACGAGAATTTACCAAATGCTGTTTTATAATAATGACCTTTGGATTATATATTCTTGTTGCGGGGATTGTTTCAACAAACCGTGAAGATGGAAGAACAATTCATGATTTTATCTTTAAAACCAGAGTTATCGTTTTAACCAGATATTCGACTGATAGAACTGAGATGAACAGAACTTCATCAGCAGAAAAATCTTTGAAAGGATATAGCTATGATGATTAAAAAATATTTCAATGTTATATTGCTAATAATTGTTGCTTTTGTTTTATCAGGATGCCAAAAAGAACCAACTCTTCAGGAGATAAATCCTCGGAATGATGTCTATTATCAGTTATTTGTCAGAAGCTTTGCTGATAGTGATGGCGATGGTATTGGTGATTTCAATGGCGTTACCACAAAACTCGATTATTTAGCGGATTTAGGGATTACTGGTATTTGGTTGATGCCTATCCATCCCTCACCTACATATCATGGATATGATGTAATCGATTATTATGATGTCAATTCTGAATATGGTACTTTAGCTGATTTTAAGAACTTATGCCTGGTAGCTGAAGAAAAAGGGATTAAGATAATGATTGATCTAGTGGTCAATCATACATCAATTGAAAATGAATGGTTTCAGAAAGCTCTAGCTGGTGATGAAAAGTATCAGGATTACTATGTCTTTACCACGGCTTCAACAACTGGTATTTTAGGCAGTTGGGGTCAAAACATATGGCATACTATCGATGGCAAGAAGTATTGTGGGTACTTTTCAAGCACAATGCCTGATCTGAATTACTTTAATGAAGAGGTTATCGATGAAGTATATAACATCGGTAAGTTTTGGATTGATGCAGGTGTCGATGGTTTCAGATTAGATGCTGCTCAACATTTCTTTGGAACAAATGAGTATTTAGGATATAGTGTTGATTTCTATGACAATATTTATTTTTTAAAGGATTTTCGCAAGAAGATGCGAGAATATGACCCCAATATCTATATAACAGGAGAAATAAACCTTTTAACAGAGAGTATTGTTAAGGAATATTTTATTGGCCTAGATTCACCTCTTGATTTTCCAATCGCTAATAAAGTGGTAACTACAGGTTCATCAAGCGGTAATTTGAATTACGCTAAGGGGCTTATCAAGATATATAACTCATATGCATCAGTAGATCCTGATTTTATCAGTGCTCCTTTCCTGAGAAATCATGATGAAAATCGTTTAGCAACAGAGTATGATGGAAACATCGCTAAATTGAAATTGGTTGTTGAAATGCTAATGGTATTACCAGGCTCTCCAATAATTTACTATGGTGAGGAAATAGGAATGTATGGTTCTAAGTCAAATGGTGAATTATCAGGAACAACAGCTATTTGGGATGAGACGAGGAGGTTACCATTAAACTTTGGTGATTCATATACAACAACTTGGTTTAACGATACATCTTTTTATGATGTTGTCCGTAATCAAAGTGTAGCTTCGGTTATGTCCCAAGAAGAAGATGAGACATCACTTCTTTCAACATACAAAGCAATTATCAATACTAGAAACAATAATATTGCGTTGAAATATGGCAATAATATCGGGGCATATGAGAATAACACAAATCAGTTACAAGGATTTTATCGTGAATATACTTATGAAGATCAAAGCCAAAGAGTTTTAGTATTGCATAACTTATCATCATCAGAGATAGAAATGCCTGAAGTAAATGGAACAATAATATATGCCAGCGGAAGAACTACTTTTGATAATATATCAGTTATTTCTCCTAAATCTACTATCATTATTGATGTTACGGTGAAATAGATGATTAAAATATTCATAAATAGTTTTACCTTTAAAAAAATCTTCATTAATAAAGATGCTAAAATGTCTCGCTTAATTGCTTATTTTTTAATCATAGTTTTAATTACTAGTTTCCCATTAAACCTCCAAATTGTTCAAAATAATGGTTGGGAAGGCTTAAACACCATAACTTTAGGAATTAGAGAAACAAGCCCATCGTGGTTTCCTTTAGAACTTCCTAATGATGTATCTATTTCTAAAAATGGTTTATATGTCCCTGTGGAGAAAAGTTACTACTATGAGTCCACTTTGGCTGATGGAATAAAATATCAATTTATTATTAATCCTGTTGAAGATTCACATGGAGTTATTATTGAGAGTATTTATACAGAAAAAGGAATTGTTACTCTAGATGAAAGTGGAAATAAAGTAACAACTCCTTATTATAAAGCTATAATTTTGTGTAAAGATAAAATTCTGTACTATGATAATACAGATGAACCAACTATTGGTAATTATGATGGTATAAAAGGAATCATCAATTTTACTGAATTGAAGAATCTTGAAAAGAGTGAAGCCATAACCTTATTATGTGATGCTATTGATAGTGGCTTTAGTCAATATATGGTTTTTTCTAATGTCCTTATCAACACAGGAACACAGTTATTAATGAATACAATAATGGTTTTGATAATCGGAACTATCTTTCTCTTAATCAGAATCAAGTATAAGAGAGTAACTACTTTTAGAAACAATATCGCAATCTTGATTTCTTCAATGACCATTCCTTCAATAATCAGTTTTATTATTGGAATACTGGGAATCATTGAGATGAACTCTTTTGGTGTTGTTTTATTTCAATTGTTAACACCACTGATTGCTATTGGTGCTATTTATTTGGGATCAAATGAAAAGGATCCTAGTATAAAACATGTAGCATAAAGAAACTATTTCAAAGAATAATAAAAATAAAAGCTCTTTATTGAAAAGAGCTCAGACTGATGACAAACTACCTTTTTGTATTTTTAAAAAAAGGTAGTTTTTTATTTTCACCACACAAGGTATAAAAAGGAGTATATTGTAGTAATATACCCCCATAAATGGCCTATATATGAAATAAATCCCCACTTAGTAAAAATTAATAAACAAAAAAATGTGAGCGTTGACTTTGTCAACGCTCTGAGCTCTTTATTGAAAAGAGCTTTTTATTTTAATATTAAGTTAAATTGCCATAAATGTCACAAGTAATACTGATATCAATTTCAATTGTTTGAATGGTGATAAATAATATTTTGTATTTATAAGTACCAGCTCCATAAGCAGTATTTCCTGAATATGTTGCTGAACCATTGCTAAAATACCATCCTGAAGCATTAATATACTGTGAGTAAGTGGCATTTGTACAAACACTAGAAACTCCAGATGTAACTGTAAAATATCCAGTTAAAGTATATTGCCAAGTAATACTATCATCACTTTCATAATGAGTAACATCCTTAATACCATAGGTATTATAGGTCGTATCTTTTGCTGTATTAGACGCTTTATATAGCTTTGTTACAGTATAACTACCATTATTATTGTTAACAGTACTAGTAGATATTAAAATCAAGTCATTATTTTCCATTATTTATCCTCCATTTCATCCATTATCTATGTGGATCAGATACTACTATATAGCCATCAAGATTACCCAACATT
The DNA here is from genome assembly GCA_028691715.1 of Bacilli bacterium. Classification (GTDB taxonomy): domain Bacteria; phylum Bacillota_I; class Bacilli_A; order ML615J-28; family CAG-698; genus JAAYBG01. The sequence goes on from JAQUYR010000041.1 coordinate 6,761, forward strand.
CCTATCAAAAAGATACATGAAACTACTAATAAAATCAATAAGACAAAAGCAACTATTTTTATATAGAAGTATTTTTTTGCTTGTTTTTTTAGTTTTTCAATATTAACTTGGCTTTCAAAACCCTTAGAAATTTGTTGAGGGCTTCCGAATTCTTGGATAACATCATTAATGTTACACTCTGGATTTTCGTTTAAGAATTCTAAAATTCTTTGTTTAAACTCGCTAATAAATGCTAATTTTAAATTTGAAGAGCAATTAATTTCACTCTTTACACTTTTAATGTAATGATTCAGTTCACTCTTTAACCTTTTGTTCATCATCGTTACCTTTCCAATTTATTAAAGTTTGTGCTCCCCCAAAGATCTCCCCAAATTTTAATAATGCGTAATCTAAATACTCTTTTCCACTTTCTTCTAGGTGATAGTAATTTCTAAATCTTTTATTACCTACAACCTTTTTGTAACAAGAAATAATTTTTTTCTCATTCATCCTATATAAAGGACCATATAATGATCCTTCCTTAATTGAAATGGAATCATTACTTCTTCGATACATCTCTTGCTTTATTTGGTAGCCATACATGTCTTCAGTTGAAAGAAGTTGTAAAATAAGGATTTCTACCAATCCGCACTTTAAATTCTCTTCTACATCATCTTTCCATGACAGAATAACCACCACCCTTCTTGAACTAATATAATTATACAATACAAATATCTTGCAAACAATACCTTTTTTAAAATAGTATGTTGACAAATATATTATTATTTGATAGAATAATTGTGTGATTAATGAAAACGCTATATTTTTTATTAAATACTAATCATATTTTATCATAATATTAAAGCAAATCAAGTACAATACAACATAAATATTAATAAAATTTACAATTAATGGAGGAAATGAAATGCCATAAAACATTGAAATACTATATTACATTAGCATGGGGATGTGAGTGTAATAAGGGTGATAATAAAAAAGGAATGGGATAACAGTACAAGGCTTAAGAATCTACGAAATCTTTTTTTATTAAGGTTTAATTTCTATTAATGAACATACTTTTATGTTTATAATTAGGAATTAAGAATAATGCTGCTAGCTTAAATGTTAGCAGTTTTTATTTTATAAAAAAATATTTTAATATAATATTAAATATTAATTGTAAACGTTTTTGAAAAATGTTATAATGACGATAGCATGTTTAGGGGATATTAGGGACTTTTTTTATACAGTAACAAAAGATTTTCTTCTGTGTTGAATCTAGAAGTACAAATTGATAATATAAAATGACCCTAATATTGAATACTGTTATTTAGAAAAATATTTAAAAATATAAATTTTATTTAGCTACTAGGATATAGGGGGAATTATGGTCAATAAAATTAGATTATCATTAAAGTCAATCAATCACAAATTATTTTTAGTATTGTTATTAATGGGGCTTGTTCCAACAATATATACTACTTTTAGGATATTTTTTTTAGGACAGTTACCAGGAGATTGGGGATTCAACATTGCAAGTCAATTGTCATGGGTAAATTTGCTTTACGAGATATTACAAGAAGCTTTGATTTTACCACTATTCTTTTTTATTGGAGCATCAATACTAAATAAGAAAGAACTTCAAAATAAAATTAGAACAGGGTTGCTTTTTACATTTGTAATATATTCAATATTATCTTTAACAATAATTATTTTCGCAAACTCACTTGTTAAATTCATGGCTCAAGATGCTGACCTTATTGATAAAACTGTTCAATATATTAGATTAGAAACTATTGCTAATATTTTTACTACTCTTGTTAAATTTATTTTAGTTGTCCTTGTTACTATAAAGAAGGAGAGATATTTATATTACATTTTAGGATTACAAATGATATTAACAATAGTATTAGATACATTTTTAGTTTCTACTTTGAGCATATCATTAAATATTGGTGTTAATGGAATAGCTATTACTAATATAATTGTTAACTTTATTTTATTATTTACTTCAATATTTTTTTTGTATAAAGAAAAAATTAAAGTTTTTAGCAGTGACAAATTATCTTTTGCTTGGATTAAGAATTTTAGTAGAATAGGTGGAATATCTGGACTGGAGAGTTTTGTAAGAAACATAGCTTTTATGCTAATGATTGTCAAGATGGTCAACATTGTTGGAGAACAAGGAACGTTTTGGGTGGCAAATAACTTCATTTGGGGTTGGTTGCTTCTTCCAGTAATACAACTAGGCGAACTGATAAAGAGAGATTGCGGGGAGTCAGAAAATGCCATTAGCCAAAAATCTTTAGGATATTTTGCTCTTACAACAATAATAGTGGTTTTATGGTTTATTTCTTTACCATTATGGAAGCCTTTTATGAGGGATTTGTTGCAAATAAATAATTATGAGAGTGTCTTTCATATAGTTATTATCAGTGTAGGATTTTATGTACTATTCGCTTACAACAATGTTATTGATAGTATTTTTTATGGTATTGGTAAGACAAATTATATGTTGTTCCAATCACTGGTTATAAACATTCTTTTTTATGGAACAGCCTTTATTCTTTATAAAACAGGTGTATATCAACCAACTCTTGTTAAGATAGCACTAATGTTTGCTACTGGAACAGCACTAGATAGTATTCTTACTTATGTTATATTTATTTGGATGTTAAAAAAGAAAAGGATAAGCATTATGAATGTATAATAAAATTTATATAAATGAATAAGTTGATTAGAATAATAACAAAGCTATTAAAAAAGTATTGAGTGAAAAGAAATTCAAAATATTATTCGTAAGAGTTATATAGAAAATTTACTTCTTGTCAAAAAAAATAGTAATATAGTTTTATTTAAATAGAATTTTAATTATTAGTTATTAATAATTTCTAAGTGATAAATTGTTATAAAGAGGTGATATTTTGGAATTAAAAACAAATTTTAGATTATATTTAGAAAAAAACTATTCACAATTAAAAAGTATCAGTACTATAGTATCAGATGCTTTTTATATAGAGAGAAAAAATTTGGGAATTGGTTTAAATGATATTTTAACTGGTAAGAAAGATTTAGAAGACTATAGAAAAGTGCTAATTAATATTTTTGTTAAGAATAAAAGAAAAAATCCTAAATCAGATGCTTCTGGATATTTATCGGCTATAAAAAAATTAATAGAATATATTAATCAAACAAAGGATATCACCAAATATAAATAGAATTATAAAAACGACTCATAATTGAGTCGCCAGAGCGTTGACAAAGTCAACGCTCACATTTTTTTGTTTACTAATTTTTATTAAGTGGGGATTTATTTCATATATAGGCCATTTGTGGGGGTATATTACTACAATATACTCCTTTTTATACCTTGTGTGGTGAAAATAAAAAACTACCTTTTTTTAAAAATACAAAAAGGTAGTTTGTCATCAGTCTGA
>JAQUYR010000042.1 GCA_028691715.1 Bacilli bacterium
AATCGGCAACGTATGTAGATGGACTTGAGAAAAAGTTAGATCAGGTTGCTACAGAATTAAATGCAGTAAAAAAGCAACTTGATGATTTGCAGGAACAACAGATGATGAAATCTATCAAGGCACAATTAGCGAACGCATCAGAACGCATGGAAGCTTTATGCAATAGCATGAAAGAGAAGTTGTTCGAAGTTAAGACGGAATTTAAAGAAAAAGCTACATCTATTGTTACAGAAGTCAAGGCAAAGGGAAAAGAAGGATTAAATCGTATATCAGAGTTTTTTGGAGTTAAAGAAAAACTTGAAAAGCTCCGCATGAATGTAAGAGAAGCAGGTATTGAAACGGATAAGACAATAGTCAAGATTGATCGTTTTGGGGCAGATATTAGGGAAGCAGGGAGATCTGTTTCTAATGCTTTTCGTACTTTTGCTGATAAAGAAATGGTAGATTATTCAATGGTAGAAAAATCTTTTTCTAAAACTGAGATAACAAAGAAACCTTGGGAATGGAAAAGGAAGCTATTTGTGGGAATGGAACTACGATTAGATGCTGTGATTGATAAAATTGATAATCTTGCGAAAGATATAGAACTTAACAAGATGGAGAAGCATGATTTTGACAAAGTGGATAGAGATGCGATTTCACCTGGAGCAATTTCAATGATAGCTGAAAATATGGAATGTCAGTATGGAAGTGAAGCATTTGAAATATTTCAGAAACAGGAGAGAAGTAAGGAGGTCGGTGATCAGATAGTAGAGACAATTATTAAGCAAGATAGCATGAGATGATAGACTATGAGGGTAAGTACAGAAATATTTCTTTTCAATCTTTAGTGGATATGCGAATTATTTTGATTAAACTTTAGGTAATCATTTAAGAAAATTTATTCTCAATAGAAATTATTTTATGGTAATGTTAGATATGATATATAATATTTTTATTTTTGTGAAAAATGCATAATGTATCGTTATGATAGTTCCAGAATAATCAATATTGAATAGTTAGATTGATTTATTTAATATTAAAATAAATGCGAATATAATCATTGAAGTCATTAACCACCATATAGAGTTATACTACATTTTGCATGGCTTTGATTTTTTACTAATGGCATCATTTTTGTCTACTCAAGGTACATGATTGATTTACCCTCTTTAGAAATTTCGATTTTATAATCAATAGCGTTATTAATTAAACTGATAGGGAGCAACATCCTGGAATATGGTGTTTGTATAAGATTGTTGCGCTATTATTCTGAAACAAAAAAAATCCTTCCATAGAGGTATGGAACGGTGAGAGTTTGTGTATGAAACCCACTTACGTTAGTTCACCTAAACCTGCCATTCTGGAGGCATTACTATGCCAAGCAACTACACATAAGAACCGTTATTAATAAAATTTTTCAAAAGCTCTATTGACAATCAAATTTCAATAAAGTAAACTGTAACCAGTATTACATGTAATACTGGTTACATTAATTTTAAAATAGGAGGGTAATAAATTGGAAGAAAAGGAATGGTTAATATTAAATTATACAATACCTAAAGAACCTTCCCGGATTCGAGTAAGTGTGTGGAGAAAATTAAAAAAGTGTGGTTCAGTAATTATTGGACAATCAATGTGGCTGCTGCCCTTATCCAATGAGCATATTGATATTTTTACTGAAATATCAAATGAAATTTTACAAAACAACGGTGATGCTTATATATTGAAAGGTGTTTTAGTTAGTGATAATGGTTCAGATAATATTGTCGAGTTATTTAACAAAGCAAGGGATGAAGAATACAAAGAGTTATTAGATAAATGCGAGGATTTTTTCCGTGAGATAGAAAAGGAAACCGAAAAAGAGAATTTTTCATTTGTAGAAGTTGAGGAAAATGAAGATGAATACAATAAACTTATTGAATGGCACAAAAAAATTGCTAAAAGAGACTTTTTCAATGCCTCGCTAAAAACGGTATCAGCGCAGGAGTTAGAAAAATGCAAGCAAATATTAGATGATTTCAGCAATCAAGTCTATGAGCTAAACAATGAAAATTAATTTAGGGAGGAATTTTAATGAGAAAATTGGATGCAATTTGGTCAATGGATAAAAAAGCCGTTCAAAGCGCATTGAATTCTGATATATCAAAAGGTCTGAGTTCAGCTGAAGCTGAGAAACGACTGAAAGAAAGCGGCTTAAATAAAATCACACAGTCTAAAACTATAACGTTCTGGGACATTTTATTTGAAGAGATAAAAGAGCCTTTAATTCTTTTACTGCTTACCATAGGGGTAATATACAGTGTTTGGGGCAAGATTGGCGATACGATAACGATTATTTTTGTAATACTTACTGTAACATTGGTAGAGGTTTACACGGAGTATAAAGCTAAGAAAAGTATTGAATCATTGAGAAAGCTTGCTTTGCCGACAACATGGGTTATGCGGGACGGGAAAGCTGTTGAAATAGAAACAAGCCTCATAGTTCCGGGTGATATACTCATATTGAAAAATGGCGTTAAAATAAGCGCTGATGCCCGTGTTATCGATGCAAGCGGACTAGAGGCAGACGAATCACAGTTGACAGGCGAATCTATGGGTATTGCTAAAATCGCAGATCTGATGCCCGTGGCTACAGGATTACATGACCGAACGAATATGGTTCACATGGGCAGCATCATACTCAAGGGCAAAGGAACGGCGATGGTGGTCAATACCGGAATGGATACGGAGCTGGGGAAAATAGCAGGGCTCACACAGGAAGCCAGAGAGCCTAAAACACCTTTGCAAAAATCTATGAAGCAGTTGTCCAAAAACCTTATTTGGATTGCAGTAGTATTTAGCGTGCTCATCCCTGTATTAGGTGTGTTTAGAGGATTGCCGCTTAAGGATATGATATTGACCGGTTTGTCTCTTTCATTTGCAACAATTCCTGAAGAAATGCCGATCATCGTGACCATGCTACTGGGGCTTGGATCAATTAACCTTTCCAAGAAGAATGTGTTGATAAGAAGAACCCAGGCAGCGGAAACCTTAGGGAGCGTTACGGTCATTGCTACAGATAAAACAGGAACCCTTACCGAAAACAAAATGAGCATTGAAAAGTGGGCGGCAAAAGACGAGCAGCTGTTGTTTACTATCGGAGCGTTGATGGCGGACGTTGCATATGATAGCGAAGGCGGATTTTTGGGCGATCCGATGGATAAAGCGGTTATTGATAAGGCACAAGAACTGGGCCTCGAGAGAAAAGAAATCCTAAATCGTTATAAGCTGATAGAAGATTTGGGTTTTGATGAAAACAGAAAGGTTTTTCAATCACTCTATCAAAATGAAGGAAAAACAATCACTGTTTTGAAAGGTGCGTCCGAAAGCATATTCTCCATGTCCAGGCAGGACGATGAAATGGAGAACAAACTTAAGGAATCAATGTCCATAGGCTACAGAACCATAGCAGTAGCATATAAAGTGGATTCTGAGAAATTTTTTACAATAATCGGACTCTTCTGCTTTGACGATCCCATCCGGGAAGGTGTTAAAGAAGCAATTGCTAACAGTAACGGTGCAGGCGTTAGAGTTATTATGATTACGGGAGACCACGCGAGCACTGCCAAAAGAGTGGCTGTAAACGCAGGAATAAAGGTGACAGGTGTGCTTACCGGGGATGAAATCAATAGAATGTCTCCCGAAAGTCTTTCTGCTGCTGTCAAGAAATATAATATATTCGCAAGAATTTCGCCAGAGCAGAAGCTCAATATAGTAAAAGCACTTCGTGAGAATGGAGAGGTAATAGCCGTAACAGGCGACGGCATCAATGATGCTCCTGCTTTAAAAGCAGCTGACATTGGGATCTCGATGGGTATATCGGGTACTGACGTGGCCAAGGAGGCTGCGGATATGATATTAACGAACGACAGTTTCACGTCGATCGTAGATGCCATACAGGAGGGCAGAAGACTTTATGATAATTTGTCTAAATGTGTAAAATATTATCTGTCCTGTAAAGTAGGACTAATCATATCATTTTTAGTGCCTGTACTGTTTAACATGCCTCTTCCGTTTTCACCAATACAAATAATAATACTGGAGTTATTTATGGATTTGGCGGCGTCAACATCCTTTGTAGCTGAACCTGCAGAGTCGGATTTGCTCAAGAGAAAACCGAGAGATCCAAAAGAAAGTTTCATGAATAAAAACATGATGACAGGTATTTTCAGCGGAGGTATCACACTTTCGGCGGCAGTACTCGCTGTGTACTTCTTTAGCTGGTTTACGACAAAGGATCTTGCAACCGCGCAGACATTTGCATTTATAATATGGCTCTTTGGTCATGTATGTCTGGCCCTTAATATGAGAACAAATCATGTACCTTTAACAAAGGTGAGAGTGTTTTCAAGCCGATCCTTCAATATTTGGATGAGCGGAGTAGTTGTATTTCTCTTGATAGCACTTAATGTACCTGTACTCAGTGATTATTTAAAGCTTACGCCTGTTGGAATTTTGCCAGTAATATGCCTTGCTTTAGTGGCTGTTTTGGCTACCTTTTGGATGGAAGTACTTAAGCATTTTAAAAAGCAGTTTTGAGGAGGAAAATGGGTAGTTATAAACTATAATCGCCCTAAGAAACCTTCCAGGCTGCATTGGAAATAATGCATCCGGGGTTATTGTTCTTACAATAATTATTCCTCAAATAAATATAATAAAGAAAGGTGGTTTATTGTGGCAAAATTAAAGATTGAACCTATGAAAAACCCCGATAAAATTATTAATTATTGGAAAAAAGAAAAATTCGTTGTGGCATGCATTTTAATTTTTGGTCTGACTTTCAATATCTCAATTATTTTAGGTCCCATTTACCAAGGCAAGCTTATTGATTCTATCGTTGGAGGAGGAAGTCTGTCCTCTATTGTAACACTTACAGGTACTTATGTAGTTCTTATTGGAACTATTCAACTTTTGCGTTACTTTAAACGCTTTTATATAAGGCGTTTTGCAAACAGCACCAGTGCTACGATGCGACTTATGATTTACAATAATATTATGCATAAAAGCATTTCTGAGTTGGATAACGAAAATACTGGCAACTTGATGACCAGAGCTATTTCTGATGTTGATCTGTGCGTGGAAGGTATGCGAAAATTCACTACGGAGCTGTTTGATACTGGTGTGCTTATGACTGCCTATATCATCTCGCTGCTAGTTTATGATGTAAAAATAACGATACTTTCTATTCTTTATATTCCGATTGCCATGATGCTTGCGGAAAAACTGAAAAGTATCATTTACAAATACTCCATTGACTTTCGCAAAAAAAGCAGTGAGGTTGCTAGCATTACCTTTGATTCTATTGAAAATGCCATGCTCTACCGTGTAAACGGTATGGAAGCTCAAAACAGAGCGAAGTATAATGCCGAATTAGAAGATTTGCAGAACAAAGCAATAAAAGCCAATATATTAGAGAATTCCATGCAGCCAATTTACAATGTTATAGCTATGATTGGAATCATCATGGTAATCTACTTTGGCGGAGCAAAGGTTATTCATGGTGGTTGGACTATAGGGATTTTTTCTACATATATCACCATGTTTATTGCCATGGCAAATAAGGCAAGTAAAGCAGCCAAATTATTTAATTCTGTGCAAAAATCACAGGTATCATGGAAACGTATTAAACCCTATCTTAAGGAATACGAAAATAAAGATACTGCCGCTAATATCAATAAGGATAGCACAAAACTTTCAGTAGAAAATCTAGGTTTGCGTTATGCAGTAAGTAAGGAAAACATCATTGAAAATATAAGTTTTGAAGGAAAGCAAGGAGATATTATAGGCGTAACGGGACCCATTGCTTCCGGTAAATCTACACTTGGGATATCTTTGACAGGGTTATATCCGTATCTAGGTAGTATAAAAATAGACGGGAAAGAACTTACAAGTTACTCGGAATATGAAAGAAGTCAGATGATTTCTTACTTGGGTCATAAGTCTGAGCTGTTTTCGGACACTATTTATAACAATATTACTCTGGGAAATGAGAAGGATATTACTTCAGTTCTAAAGGATGTTTGCTTTGATACTGATTTAGCAGCGATGCCGGATTGGCAAAATACTTTAGTCGGAAATAGCGGAATTCGCCTAAGTGGTGGTCAACAGGCGAGGATATCACTTGCAAGAGCTTTGCTTAACAAAAACAAAATTATTATTATCGATGACCCATTTTCAGCAGTTGATATGAAGACGGAAGAAACAATTATCGAAAATCTTAAAAATAATTATAAACACAGTTTAATTATACTTATTTCCCATCGTTTGACTATTTTTAGCAAGATTAGCCAGGTTGTATTCTTGAACAATGATAAAATGACAGAATATGGTGCGCATAATGAGCTGATGAAAACCTCGGATCTTTATGCAACTATATTTAATTTACAATGTACAGAGAGTGGTGATGACAATGGAAAATAGTTTGGTAAAAAAGTCTATTATAAAAGTAATTAGAAAAAATATGGGTCGATGTATATTACTGATCTTTGCTGTTTGCGGCACTGTCATCACAAGTTTAGTTCCTCCACAGATTTTGAAACAAATCTTTGATCAAAACCTTGTGCCAAGAAGCAGTGACGGGCTGCTCATGTTAGCAATAGCTTATATGGGTGTTATATTGTTTATTGGCGTCTTTGATTTTATGAAGGAGGCTGTCCTTACAGTTTTAGGGCAAAAAATCACAAAGGAAATCCGGGTTGAAATGATGGTAAAGCTTGAAAAAATATATGCCTTGTTTTTCTCTAGCAATGGGTCTGGTGTAGTTGTTTCAAGATTTACTAACGATGTGGATGCGATTAACTCTTTGTTTACGAGTGGTATTGTGGGAATGATGATCGACTGTTTAAAGGTTATAGGAATTATATTTTCTATTTGGCTGTTCAGTGAAACGCTTGGAATCATCACTATAATATTACTTCCCATTATTTATGCGATCACAAGGCTTTTTCAAAAAAGAATGTTAAAGGCACAGATAGAAAATCGAATTTTAGTGGGCAAGGTAAACAATCATATTTCCGAAAGCTTGAAAAATGCACAGATGATTAAGGTTTTCAGCAAAGAAAACTACATGGAAAGGAAATATACGGAGCATTTACTGGATAACTATAAAACTGTTGAAAAAGTAAATTTCTATGATTCCGTATTTCCTCCTATGATACAAATTACCCGTGCTGTTGTAATTGCCATAATTGTTATTCTATCATCGAAGCAACTTAATTATTTGGGGATATCCCTGGGTATGGTTGCAGCATCCATTGATCTGATTTCAAACTTGTTTGCACCAATTGAAAATCTGGGAATGGAGCTTCAAAACATTCAGCAGGCAATATCCGGTATTCATCGAGTGAACAACTTTTACAGTGAGACAGAAGACACTAATACGATTAAGGAATTACAAGCAGAAAATATTATACCAATCCGTGAAGAAGTAAGACTTTCATTTCACGACTTAACATTTCATTATGAGGAAGGAACAGATGTTTTGCAAAATATCAACCTTATAATAAAACCACAGGAAAAGGTTACATTTGTCGGTAGAACAGGCGTTGGAAAATCCACATTATTTAAACTTATCATGGGATTACTGAAACCTTCTGAAGGCAATATTACAATCAATGGAATTGATGTTTACAACATACCGAATAATGAAAAACGTAAGATATTTGGTTATGTAGATCAGAGCTTTCATTTGATAAAAGGCACAGTTGCGGAGCAAATCAGTCTACAAGACGAGAGTATCACAAGAGAGCAAATTGAACATGCACTGGAATTTGTGGGAATGACGGATTATATAGCATCTTTAGAGAAGGGCTTTGATACACAAGTAATCAATGACACTCTTTTTTCACAAGGACAAATGCAACTTCTTGCGATTGCAAGAGCAATTGTGACAGATCCTCCAATTTTACTATTGGATGAAATTACGGCAAATCTAGATTCAATCACTGAGGAAAAGATAGTTACAGTACTGCAAAAGGCAAGCCGAGCACACACAATACTGTCGATTTCTCACCGTTTATCCTCTATGATTGCCAGCGATATGGTTGTTATTTTAGAAAATGGCAGAGTAAAAAATACAGGTTCTCCGGAAATGCTGTTGCAAAAGGATGACTGGTATCGCAGCCATCTTGCACTGGAGAAACTGACTTGGAGTTAAGCTGGATATATACCTTTAAGTGAGTATGAAGATGAAAGTAGTCCAATTAGGAATACAGAAGGAGGAGCCTATATGCAAGATTCACAGCTAACCAAAAACGCATTATTTGCATCTATGAAGGAACTTATGGCTAAGTACCCGATGGAAAAAATCAAGATTGTCAATAATGTTGAACGTTGCAATATGAATCAGCAGAGCTTTTACTACCGCTTTAAAGATAATTATGATTTTGTAAACTGGGTTTATTATTTGTAGCCTCATGTAATAAAGCATAAGCAGAAGCAGCTAATAACATTCCTATGGGACTAGCAAGATTACCACCAATAGTAATTGATGCAAGTACCCATATGGCAGGAAGATTGATTTTAGAACCAACGACTCTGGAATAAATCATATTCCCTTCTACTTGTTGCAATATTAGTAGAAATATGATAAAAACAAAGGCTTTGAAGGGATTAACTGTAAGTATCATAAAGGCAACAACAATAGCACAAATATATGCACCTACAATGGGAAGTAGAGCTGTTACACCAACCAAAGAACCAATCATAGGGGTGATAGAACAATAGCAATAGGATGACGTAGTTTTTTAAAATATTTATTAGAATTTTTGGTAAATAAATGTTTCTCTATAGGACGCATGGGAACATTAAAAATGAGAGATAATACTACTCCTTATAATAAAGGAAATATAAAATCTACTAACCAAGAAGAGATTGCATTTGCAATAATGTTCATATGTCCCACAGCTAAATAAATTAATATATAAATGGTAAAAATTCCTATGATCCATTTGGATACAAAACTACGTTTTTTCCTGCTTTCTATTAGCCTTGATAACTCCATTTTAGACATTAATGTCTTGCATAAGTGATGCAATCTTTTTTGGCTAAAATCATTTTTTAATATTATTTGCTTCCTTTTTCAGATTTGTGTTTATATAAGTAATTCGCAAGTAAAGAAAAGCCTGCATAAAGAATCATCAACAAAATTGAGACCCAAAACATAGGAGAATCAGGCTTTGTTATACTTGCCCCGAGCAGTGTGGAAAGTATGGTGTTAGGAAGTGAGCCAAGAATGCTGGCGAATATATAACGTGAAAAAGGTATCTTTGTTGCACCAAGATACAAACTGACCACATCCATTGGAAGGAAGCTGATGATTCTTAGGAAGAAACATACAAAAAATGAATTATTATGTTGCAGTTCTATAATATGAGAAAGTTTAGGATATTTTTTTGTTAGTTTATCAACAGTAATAGTGCCGGAAAAATATCCGATCCAAAAAGAAACAGTGTAACAAATAAGCATTCCTGCAATATTAACAAGAAGAGCTATTCCGGTTGGGAAAAGATGTCCGCCAGCAATTTTTAAGATAATAAGCGGAAAAAAAATTGACAAACTTTTTATCGCATACAAAAGAAGTAAAATACACGCAGCAAAATAAGGGTTCTGTGGAGTGTATTTTAATATTGATTCCACAGTAAGTGTTTTCCCAAAGAAAATGTAACAAATTATAAAAATGATACATAGCACTATGGGAAGAAATTTAATAAAGGATAAATATTTGCCGGTTTTTTTTGAATTCATTATTTTTCCTTAATCAAAGCCGTGGTCTTTTAGCTA
>JAQUYR010000043.1:0-1880 GCA_028691715.1 Bacilli bacterium
AAAGGATAGTTCTTCAGCGGGTTGCTTGTTGCACACAGGAGAATAAAACTAAGACAACAAGATAAGCATGTAGAAGTTAAGATGGATTTTAGTTTGGACAGGGGTTCAAATCCCCTCTACTCCACCAAAAAGATTTTAGAGTTGTTGATAAGAATATCAACAACTTTTTGTATTAGAAAACCCCCAGCTAGGCTGGGGGTTCCAATAAAGCCTTTTGGCGTTCAGTCTTGAAAATAAAAACTCCTTTTGATAAGATAAATGTGAGGTTTGCCGACGTCACAATATCAAAAGGAGGTCAATCGAATGAATGACAATCATAGTTTATCACACACCCAATGGAATTGCAAATATCATGTAGTGTTTGCTCCCAAGTATCGAAGAAAAACAATGTATGGAATGAAAAGATTAGAAATAGGACAAATGTTGAGAAAACTTTGTGAATGGAAAAGCGTCAATCTGATAGAAGCAGAAGTATGCCCAGACCATGTCCACATGTTGCTTGAAATACCACCCAAAATGAGCGTTTCGGGGTTCATGGGATATTTAAAAGGAAAGAGCAGCTTGATGATATATGAGAAGTATGGGAATATGAAATTCAAATACCGAAATCGCGAATTTTGGTGTCGAGGATACTATGTCGATACAGCGGGAAAGAATGCAAAGAAAATCGAAGAGTACATAAAGAACCAATTAAAAGAAGACGAAGTAAATGGTCAAATGACAATCTTTGATGAAGTAGACCCGTTCACGGGTAGCAAGAAATAGAGGCAAGTGGCAAACCTCGTTATTGTGCTTTGCACAATGCCGGTAACAGTGAGGGCAGGGCCCGCATAGGAAAAACCACCAGCTAGGCTGGTGGATTATTATTGGTTATTTAATAATTTTACTTATCTCATATAAATATGAGTTTTCTTTATAATAATCTTTTTCTCCGCCACAAATTCCTAAAACTTGAAGGGTACTGTCATTTTTTACATTTGTATAGACATAAGCGCTTCTCACAAAATCGCGCTTTACATAAACTTTTCTGTCTATTTTTTTGCTATAGATTTCCAACTTTGTCCCCCACATATTTTCTATGTTATAAATAAACAAAATATCATCATCAATGGGAGAAAGGCGGATCCATTTGACATCATTAGGAATAAAACTAATATCTTGTTCTATTAGGGTGTGGTTATCCCAGATGAAGTATCTTAACTCTTCAAGAACACTAGAAGAGGTGATGATATGGATTTGATTATTGATCATCTTAAAGTCTTTATTCTCTACTAGAATGGCTTCAGTTTTAGCTTCCTCAGTATTGCGATAGTCAACAACAATTTTCTCAATCCAAGTTCCCCTATTATATTCAAATAATTTTACATACTGGTAGTAAGAAGTATTGTTTTTGGCGGTATCTTGAATTGCTAGAATATAAAACTCTTCTAAGTTCTTGATTATAGTAAAGTTATACATTAAGAAATCTTGATCTGGATTTGATAGGGTCTGGTGTGATGTCCATGTATCTGTTATTGGATCATAGATAAATACATTTAACATGGCATCATAATCACCATAGGAAATTATTATTTCACCAGAATCATTGATGTCAGCCCCCATTCTTTGACGACCATCATCAGCAGCTTCTTTTAATAGATATGTTTCTTCAAAGGTTATTGTATTATTATCGGGATGAAAATTATAGGTATAGATGATGATTTGTCCTAGCCCTGTCCAGGCATATCCACCATTATTAGCATCGCCAACTGGTTCATTGATGATATAATATACTTTGTTTCGCTTGCTATCGGTTAAAACATTGCAATTAGCATTGGTATTGACATGGTCAAATACTATAATGCTTTCGTCTATTATCATTGTGAGATGGCATTTGAAGG
>JAQUYR010000043.1:1980-9791 GCA_028691715.1 Bacilli bacterium
CTGATTCTCTTGAATGGAAAAGTTATTTTGAGAATTATTATGAAGATAATGTTAAGATACATCAAAGGGTATTGTTTGACTCTTCACTACTTACTTTAGAAAAAACAAGGGAGTATAAGACTAATCTACCAGAAGAACTAAGAATAGTTAAAATTGAAAAAGAACATGTAGCATCTGGATTAATATTTCAAGATGTAACCAGTCGTTTTTTTACTGCTAGTGATTTTATTGAGCATGGTTTTGGTTTTGCCTTAGTAGATAAGAACAATATTTGCCAGGGCTTTGCACTAACAAATTATCCAGTTATTGGAAAAGAGGTTGAGTTGTACTTTCGCATTGGGTATGAAGATTATCCAAAATATCGCCAGAAAGGGTTAGGAACATTGCTCTGCAGTTACTTCATTGAATATTGTCTTCTTAATGGATATACCCCTGTATGGGATGCTGCTAATGATATATCAAGTCATATTGCTCACAAGTTTGGTTATATCCCTGAAGAAAAATGGTATATGTATCATGTGATTAAGAAGGTAAGTAAAACAAAAGAATAGATTATAAATATAAATAAAGCACATTTCTTGCTGATTAATAATATTTGTTATATAATAGTTATGTATTAAGAAGGAGGATATATGTTAAAAGAAAATGTTTCAAAATTGTTAAATGAACAAATAAACAAAGAATTCTATTCAGCATACCTTTATTTAGATATCGCTAATTATTACATCAACAAAGGTATGAATGGCTTTGCCAACTGGTTTAATGTCCAGGCTCAGGAAGAAAAGGATCATGCGTTTTTATTTATAAAATATTTACAGAATAATGGTTTTGCTGTTTCTCTAGAAACTATCGCTAAGCCAGAAAAAACTTTCAAGGATTTTAAAGATCCATTAATTGAATCTTTAAAACATGAAGAATTCGTTACGGATTCGATTAATAAGATTTATGCTGAAGCAGTTAAAGTTTCCGATTTCAGGACCCAGGAACTCTTAAATTGGTTTGTAAAAGAACAAGGTGAAGAAGAAAAAAATATCAACGATCTAATTCTATCATATGATTTTTATGGTAAACAAGGTTTATTCGCTTTGGATGGAAACCTGATGTTGCGTCAATATACAGCTCCATCGTTGATACTAGCTTAAATTGATAATAATATAGTATATTTAAACACTCCATTTATAGTGGAGTGTTTATTGTTTTAAGGTTATCCTTGAAACAAACAGGGATTTATGATATATTTGTAAAGAGTAAAATTATCTAAATATCAAAATTTGAAAGAAGGTATAAAAATGGCTTTTGATTATAAGAAGGAATATAAGGAATTTTATTTACCTCAAGGTAAACCTTCGATTATTAAGATTCCTAAAATGAATTTTATTGCTGTTAGAGGTAAGGGAGATCCAAATGAAGAAAACGGAGAGTACCAAAGAGCTATGAGCTTGTTATATACAATAGCTTTTACAATCAAAATGAGTTATAAAGGTTCTCACAAAATTGAAGGATATTTCGAATATGTCGTTCCTCCTCTTGAGGGGTTGTGGTGGCAGGATGGTATTAAGGGAGTAGATTATCAAAACAAGAATACTTTTAATTGGATTTCTTTGATCAGACTACCTGAATTTGTTACTGAGAAAGAATTTAATTGGGCTATTAATGAGGCAACAACAAAGAAAAAAGTTGATTTTTCTGATGTTGAGTATTTATCATATGAAGAAGGTTTATGCGTTCAATGTATGCACTTTGGCCCATATGATGATGAACCAAGAACAATTATAGCAATGGATAATTTTGCCAGAGAAAATGATTATGAAATTGATATAAATGAGTCACGACATCATCATGAAATTTATCTTGGTGATCCTCGTAGATGTTCACCATCAAATTTGAAAACTGTTATTAGACATCCCATAAGAAAAAAATAAAAAAGCCTTTATATGGGCTTTTTATGCTTTTATCAGAACAGCTAGTTGTTCAATGGTGGTAACTCCTTCTTGTTGCAATATAATCCCTATATTTTTGTCAAAGTCTGTATGATCAATCAGGCGAAAGGCTGCAGCCATAACATCGATAAGATCATTGAGAGAAGTTTTATCAGCCATATAACCAACTACTAAATATCGGATAAAGAGATACACTCCACAAAGCGCTTTGAAACTTTCAAAAAAATTATTTTTATTTTTTGAAAAGGGAAATTGCTCAAAGAACAAGTGATTTATGATAGCTTTTTCAAACATGACTTCTTCATTTGGAAATAAATCTTTAAGATGAAGGCTGGCTTTGATATATTGGTCAGTTTTGTCATCTATATTAAAATAATCAAGGGCTTTATTTGCATAACTTTGAATACTTGGACTATATTTAAGGAAGCATAATAATATTTTTTCTTGTATTGGTAGGGAATAGGAAAAATTATTTTGAACATCAAGAGAATCCGAAGAAATATTTTCTTCTAAAAATTCCCAATCGGTAAGAGCATCATTGTTACTACTTAATATCTGCATAGCTTTACCGAGAAATAATAATCTTTCAGGTAGAGATAGTCTTCGATTTTGTAAGATTGAAAAGGAGATATTTCTAATTCTATCGTACGAAATTTTTAATTCCTCAGAAATTTTTTTAGAAGAAAGAGGAAGATTAAAGGTCAATTGTTTGTTTTCAAAGGCTATTTTATCATCACTAGCAAAAAGGAGCTCTAGTACTTTCTCACAACTGTTAGAGCATGAACATTCTAGTTTGTAATCAATTCTAACTCCCCTAGGGATAGTAGCGACAGATAGCAGGAAGAATGTTTTCGCCATATTCGTATTGGAGCATACAAAAACCATTTTCCATATGTAATGAGCAATCATTGTTTATGTCCTTGGCAATCATAGCATAATAATCTTGAGTTGGATTATTGACAATATAAAAAGTCTTATCGAGAATTCTTCTCATTTTTTTGGAACAATTAAAAGATAATAAATTGAAATATTCTTTCATAGATATTGAGACATTCCAACCACAACAACAGCTGTGACGGCATTCATGACCCTTGCACAAAAAATCTTTATAATAAGTAGGAACAGTAAAAACGTTCATATATGACATGATTAATCTCCTTGAGAAGCACTCACTAGCAAATAATTATATCATTAAGTTTTTACTTGTCAATTGTTTATAAAAAAATATTTATTTTTAATATAAATAGAAGTTATTACTTATTATATTGTTTTTATTAGTATTTGATTTTTAAATGGTTTAACAGATTACAGGGTAATAAAATTTGCGGTAAATATATAATTGAGAAGGAAAACTTGGCTTAAAAGACCAAGTTTTTATTTGCTAATAAGTCATAAATAAGATATAATTTATGTAGGAGAATAATATGAAAAAACAAATTTTTATTATAGTAATTCTTTTGTTTATTTTAGTCGGTTGTAAAAATAAAGCTATTGATCAATATACAATGTGTTTTATTGATGATGATGGTGTTATAATTGATTCTTACAATATTGATGAAGATGAAATCATCAGAGTTCCTAATTACCATATAAACAAGCATGACCAGGAGTATGATTATATTTTTAATGGTTGGCTGGGATTAGAAAAAGGGGATGTTGCTACAAAAAACGAAACATTTGTAGCGAGTTATGTAAAGACTAAAAGATTGTACGAAATCATTTTTGAGGCTAATGGTGGTACTTTAGTAGAAGGTAAAAGTCTTCAACATCTTGAGTACCAGGAAATGCCCATCACTCCTGTGTTTGAAAAAGAGGATTGTGTATTCATTGGTTTTGATGTAGAAGTGGATAAAGTGACAACTGATACCACCTATATTGCTCAATATAGGAAACTGACTATTTCCAAAATTTCTTCCCTTGACTTGGTGTCAGAGATTAAATTCGGCTGGAATTTTGTTCGGGGAGTCAGTCAAAAGTACGATGATGGTGCTATTTTTGATGAACTACTTAAGGTTGGGATCAATGCCATCCAAGTACCAATAAATTGGTGTACCTATTCTGATGATGATTTTAATATTGATATTGATACTTTAATAAGATTACAAGAAATTGTTGATGCAGCAGTTGAAAGAGATATGTATATCATCATTGGTAGTTATGATAGTTATGATGATACCTGGGCAACGCTCAATTATAATAATTATAAAAAACTGATGGCAACAACAGTTAAAATATGGACCCAAATTGGTGAATATTTCGAAGGATATGATGAGCATTTATTGTTTGAGTATTTGAATGAACCACGAGACTACGTGACAAATGATACAGTTGGCTATACTGAGGCGATTAGTAATATTCTTAATGATGCCAATCAATTGTTTGTTGACACGATAAGAAATCTCGGTGGTAATAATAAATATCGTCACTTATTGATTACGACTTATTGGTCGACATTCTCTCAAAAAATAATCAATGATTTTATTATTCCTGATGATGAAAGAGTAATTATCAATCTTCATAACTATGCTCCGTTTAAGCTTGTTCATGATAATAGCTATACAACAACAAGCTGGAGTGAGAAAGCAGCCGATTATCAAATCGAATTGCAAAATGACATGAAGATGATATATGATAATTTTATCTCCAAACAAATCCCTGTTTTACTAACAGAGTTTGCTTCGCGTGATAAAAATAATACACCAGAAAGGGCGAAATGGTTGCGATATTACTTATCGCTTGCTGAAAACTACGGCTTACCTTGTTTCTGGTGGGATACCGGAACGTATACTACCGAGACATCGCAAACCTTTTCCCTGTTTGATCGTGCTGATAACACCTGGTTGTTTCCTGAGTTAACCGAAGTGATCGAAGAAATATTTGTTCAAAAAGAGATACTCCCTTTTTATAAAGAAGCCAATCAAACCACTTATTATATGGGAGAAGAGGCTATTTTTCCTCAAGAGATGACAAATCTGTTGACAGGAGAAAAAGAAAATATCACATTGGAATATGACAGCAATTTTTTTGAAGTGATAGAAAATAAAATTTGGCCAAAGAAGTTGGGGAAATCTGTACTTTCATTTACTATTAATGATTACACCTATTACTATCAGGTAAATATTTTAGCATCATATAGAAAAATAACTGCTGATTTTGGACTAAAGACAGAAAAAAACGATCAAAATATTCAACAATGCTATATCACTACTAAGGGAAATGACACCTCAAGGTTGCTTTATGACTGGTATTCATCGGATGAATCGATAATAAGGATAAATATTTATTCATCAATATCCATCTTAAAAGATGGAACAGTTGGTATTATCGCCATACATAAGGAGACTGGTGCTGTTGGTGTTCTGGAAATAGTTATTGAGAATGGGGTTATTGTAAGTCAGAATTCAAATTTTATTGACTAATAGAAAGAACAAGGAGAAATGATATGAAAGAATTGACATACTTTTATTTGAAATACTGCCCATATTGTTTAAAAGCCGAGAAACTGATGGAAGAAGTTATTAAGGATAACCCCGAGTTTAGTAAAATAAAGATTAACAAAATTGAAGAAAACACGAATAAAGAGGTTGCTAATAGTTACGATTACTATTATGTTCCCTGTTTTTGGATTGAAAAGAATAAAATTCATGAGGGACCTGTTTCTAAGAAAGAGCTTATTGATATCTTTCTACAGGCTCTTAAAGATTAAAAAGGAATAGTGAAACATGAAAAAATTGGAATTATTATTACAAAAATATCCTGATGCTAGGGTTTTAGATGTTGGTACTGGCGTTGGTAATTTTATTGGTTTGCTTACCAGTATAACTGAAAATTTTAAGGAGATAACTGGTATAGATAAATCTGAAAGAATGATAGAACTAGCTTCTAATAATTTTCAGAATAAGAATTATATTAATTTTAAAGTTGAAGATGGGAATAATATGCAGTATGAGGATGGAATATTTGACATAGTTTGTCTGTCTAATTCCTTGCATCATCTAGATGATATTGAAGCCACTTTAAAAGAGATGAGAAGAGTTGTAAAAGCAACAGGAATCATCCTGATAAATGAAATGATTTGTGATAATCTTTCAAAAGCCCAGACAAGTCATATGTTATTACACCATTTTTCTGCGGAGATTGATAGAGAGCTAGGAATCACTCATAATGACACATATACTAAAAAGGAAATTATTGATGTATTAAACTCAAAATCAAACATGGAGATTGATGATTACTGGGATGTTGATTTCGGAGAAACACCAGAGATCACAAAAGAAGATCTTGATAAAATGATATCCTTGGTTGATAGATTAGTTTCACGAATAAAGGATGAATCAAGAATGGATTACTTTTTAAAAAAAGCGCAAGAGATTAAAGAGTATATTCGCATCAATAGTTATGATTCAACAACTGAAGTTATTTTTGTTTTGAAGAAATAAAATTATAGTAATAACAAAAATAGAAATTTCAAATTGTAGTATTTAAATTATGTATGAAAAGGTATTGTAAAAAAAAAAAATTAATGTGGCAATTTGATGTTGAAAGTGATATAATCTACACATGTAAATATTTTTAATTACATACAAATAGAAAGAAGTGAATTTATGGTAATTATAAAAACCATCAATTTAATAATCGGTCTTGTTTTTTTTGCTTGTTATTCATATCAATTCTTTTTTATATCAATACCTTTTATTAAAAAACCAAAGCCACACAAAGAAATTAAACCACACAAATATGCTATTTTAATTCCTGCCTGTAATGAAGAGTTAGTAATAAAACAATTGTTAAATAGTATTTCCAATCAAACTTATGATAGTAAATTGGTTACAGTATTTGTTATAGCGGATAACTGTACTGATAGAACTGCTCAAATTGCTGAGGAAGAGGGAGCAATAGTTTATAAGAGAACAAATAAAAATCTAATAGGCAAGGGATATGCTTTAGAATGTTTATTGCAAAACATTGCTAAGAACTACCCCAGTGATGCTTTTGATGGCTATTTTGTTTTTGATGCTGATAATATCTTAGGTGAAAAATATCTTGAAGAGATGAATAAAACTTTTTCGGATGGTTATGAAATTGTGACCAGTTATCGAAACTCTAAAAATTATGGAGATAATTGGATTTCTGCCGGATATGCCTTATGGTTTTTGAGGGAATCCAAATATTTGAATTATCCTCGATTTTTATTGAAAACCAGTTGTGCTGTATCGGGAACAGGTTTTATGTTCAGTCGTGAGATAATTGAAAAATCTGGTGGTTGGAATTACTTTTTATTAACTGAGGACATTGAATTCACTGTTCATAATGTTGTTGGTGGTGAAAAGATTGGCTTTTCTCCAAAAGCAATCTTTTATGATGAACAACCAACAAAGTTTAGTCAATCTTGGAATCAACGAATGCGTTGGGCTAGAGGTTACTTACAGGTGTATCGAAAATACGGAAGAAAGATGATAAAGGGTACCTTTAAAGGCAGCTTTTCTTGCTTTGATATGAGCATGACGATTATGCCCGCCATTGTTCTAACAGTGTTTGATTTATTTGTTAATCTAATCGGTGTTGTTTTGGCTTTGAGTTTAAAATATCCAGTATTAATAGCCTTTCAGCCAATAGCTGATGTTTTAATCAGTATTTATCTGACATTATTTATTCTGGGATTCGTTACAACCGTAACAGAGTGGAAAAATATTCACACATCTATTTTTAAAAAGATATTTTTTGCTCTTACCTTTCCTCTGTTTATGTTGACCTATATTCCGATATCTTTCATAGCTTTGTTCAAGAAAACTAAGTGGTCTCATATCGAGCATAACAAAGCTTTAACATTAGAAGAAATTAAATGCCAAGATAATAAATAAAGACTCATAT
>JAQUYR010000044.1:0-6251 GCA_028691715.1 Bacilli bacterium
TGCTACAAATTAAAGTTGGATATTTATCTAGCCTAGCAAAATAAACTACAGTAATCACTCTTAAAATGTTACCATCAGGATAACAGGCAATTCTTGATGGATCATCATATATTCCATAAAAATCAATATTATTATCCGATAAAACTATCCCCGTTTCTTCAAAGGTTTCTCTTTTTATCCCTTCTAACAAACTTTCATCTATTTCTAAACCTCCACCAATTAGTGACCAAATTCCACTATCCTGTCTTTTCTCTAGTAATAATTTGTTATCAAATTCGATAAATATTGATGTCCCTATATGATTAGGTTTATTCGGTTTAGGTGCCTTTTCATCTTTGTAGTAAAAAGTAGCTCTTTTCATTTAAATCTCCTATTAATTAATTCATTATAATTCCAATAAAATAATAATTTCATTTTTTAGTTCCCCAGGTGACTTATTATCAGAATTAATTGTTATGTCATTATTTAAAGATTTAATCCCTTCTAGGCAATTATCAATATGTTGCATACACCAACAATCCTCTTCTTCACCGCGTTCAATAATTCTATTATGAATAATATCCTTACTGGCATTTAGAATAATATGTTTAACGATAATACCGTCATCTAATAGTCTTCTAATTATTTCATTATATGAATTAATCTTAATAATTGTCATAGGAACTAAAATAACCCCTTTATAAACAAAATCTAGATGTTTTAAAAGTTTATAACAAACCTCACACCACAAAGGATAATCTTCAAATGTGTCATGCCAGAAAGCCTTAGGCATATTATCCCGTATTGCATTACCTACAGCTTCAACATCAAAAATAAAACTATCTTTTATTTCATAATTCATCGCTTTTGCGAGAGCTGATTTACCCACACCATAGGCACCATTAATCCATATAATCATAACTTAAACTCCTAATATTTATTATTTTTGTGTTACTTATAGAGCAGTTATTAAGATTAGTGGTTCAACTATTTTTACTACTCCGCCTGAGGATTCCCTGTTCATAAGAACATCATATCCCGCTGTAATTTCAATTTCTTTTTCCTTACCAAAATTAAAAATACCCATAAATAATTTATTATCTTTTTTGTAAGTTATTTTCATAACATCCATAGATAGACAAGAAATATCCATTATTCCATTTAAATATTCATATTCTTTTTTTAATTTACCCAATTTTTTCATTATAGTAACAATATCCGCTCTATTATAATTACTCCAATCAATTTCATCATATTCAAATAAATCAGGTTTGTTAGTCAAACCGCATTCCTGACCATTATAGATGAACTGAGCTCCTTTTAAAAAGTACAACATAGCTGTTACATTGCGAAGAAGGACATCACTATCACAATTTTTAGCAATTCTATCCATATCATGATTCTCTAAATAGCGAAGCTTAACATAATTTTTGGGATAAGTAGCTTCTTGCCTTAAGAGATTATCAACCCATTTTTGTAACGAACTCTCCTTTTTTAAATAATTGATAAAATCATCATAAATATCATAATCATAACAGATATCAAACACTTGATATATCTCAGAATCACTGAAGGCATCATACCCCAAGTCCCTTAAGTATTTAATGAAACCTAAGTGAACACTCTCAGAAACATATATCAAGGAAGAGTTTATTTCATCTAATTCTTTTCTAGCTTTCTTCCAAAAGCTAAGTGGCAATAGTGGAGCAACATCACAGCGAAAACCATCAACACCGATTTTGGCCCAGTGCTTTAAAACATTGATAAGTTCTTCTTCTAGAGATTCATTGTCATCAAATTTAAAATCAATAATATCCCACCAATCGCCTACTCGATTGCAAAAACTTCCATCTTCTTTTTGGTAGTACCATTCAGGATGAGTAAGTGTGTAAGTAGCATCATGTGAGGTGTGATTAAAAACGATATCGATGATAATCTTCATTCCACGATTGTGAGTTTCACTTAGTAGATTAAGAAAATCAGCCATAGTTCCTAAATCAGGATTTATTTGATAATAATCCTTGATGGAATAAGGACTACCAATTGTTCCCTTGCGATTTTTTTCACCAATAGGATTAATCGGTAATAACTGTATGATATCAACATTTAGATTCTTAATCTCATCTAGTTTTTCTATTACTCCTTCAAAATTGTGTTTTTTAGAAAATTGTCTGACGAAAATTTGATAAAATATCTTGTTTCGTAAAGCAATGGAAGTTGTAATTGCCATCTTTTCCTCCTATAATTTTATGATATATGATTGGTGTGAAGGAACTCTTAAGAATACATTCCCATCATTTATTTCATACATCAACTTCTCTTCAAAATAATCTCTCTGAGTAAACTCATCTTTCCCAAAATTTTTTATTGGCAAATTAATCATTCTTTCATTATCATCCATTGAAACAACGACTATAATCACCTCATCAAGTGTAAATCTAGCATATGTTAAGACATAATCATCATCACTGATAAATTTTAAACCACCATATTTTAAAGCATCTTCGGTTTTCTTCAAGCAACATAATTTTTGATATAAACTAAAGTTTTTAGTCTTGCTGATATCTTTATCCCAAGGCATAGGGTAGCGACATCCTTCGTTTGTTGAAGTGAGGCCTGAAATGTCCAGTTCATCACCATAGTAAATACTAGGCGTTCCAATCATTGTAAAGAGCATAAACAAAGCCACTTTGTAATCTTCAAAGCTGATATTCTTATTGTTATGAAGCCGTGGAACATCATGACTATCAATTAAATTAAACTGATTTTCCTGAATGGTAAAAGGAAGTCTGAACAGATGATCCTGGAAGCGATTTGACAACATTTTTGCAGTCATCTTTGTTTTGAAATTTAAAATATTACTGCGGCGATTAAACAAATCAACCTCCCCAACAAATTCCCTGACTGGTCTTGTGAATCCAAAGTAGTTCATCGCAGAATCCCATTCATTGCCGTTTAAATATTCACCACAATCGCTCCAATCCTCAGCCAATAAATAAGCTTTGTCATTCTCCTCTTTAATACTTTTTCTGATAGCTGGCCATATCTCATGATGAAGCTGAATCTCATCATTTCTTGCCATTATATCAGCAACATCAAAACGCCAGCCATCAATATTAAAAGGTGCTTTCAGCCATTTTTTGACCAAAGAATCCTCATCTAAATAAATAATTTTTCTTAAATCTTGAGAAGTATAATTTAAAGTGGGTAGAGTTGATACTCCAAACCAGGAAGCATATTGATTATTGTCCTTGAAGAAATAATAATTTCTTTCCTTAGCTTCCCTATTGTTATATGCTCCAATCTTTTTATCAAAGAAAATCCCCTCTTTATTAAACCATTTATGAGCAGTTCCCGTATGATTAATCGAAACATCAAGAATTATCTTCATATTATTCTTATGTAGTTCACTGGTCAATTCCATTAGAGCTTTATCTCCACCAAAATGAGGATCAACCATAAAATAGTCCAAGCAGTCGTATTTATGAACTGTAGCAGCATAAAATATCGGATTTAAATATAGAGCGTTAACCCCAAGGTTTTTCAAGTAAGGAATCTTTTTTCTTATTCCTTCTAAATCACCACCATAAAAATCTAGACAAAAGCTTTGATTATAAGCTGAAGGGATTTGATTCCAATCCTTTATTTTGATTGTTGGATGACCATCAAAGGAGTATTCATTATCTAAGACATCATTTGTGGGATCCCCATTATAAAATCTTTCTGGGAAGATTTGATAAAAAACCGCTTCTTTCACCCATGATGGCTGAAGGTAATCAGTGATAATCTTAAAATCATAGAGTTCATTAGGAATATAATCGGTGATACCTCTTTGATTGTAATAAAAAATATTGTTATCGGTGACCAAATAGAAATGATAATGAAGGATATCTTCATACACCCTAACCTTTGTTTGATAATAGATTAGACCCTTATCAATGTGAGATAAAGTCATTTCCTTTAAGATCTCGACACCATTTAATTTAGTTCGTAAAATAACATGTTTAATCTCTTTATTTATTAACATACGAAGGTATATAGTTATCTCTTCCTTCTTTTTAGGTAAGGGATTGTTGACAAAATATCTTGAACCATCACTATAAACGCTATTTAAGATGTTTTTCATAGTCTTTTTCTCCATGTTTTAATTATATTATGGTTAAAAATATTTTTCAAGGTATTTTAAAAATATGAAAAAATGTGTAAATTTTCTTAACAATTATCTTTTAGTGTGCTATAATCAACTAAATTATTGAGGAGGGATTAATTATGGAACTCAGATTATGTAAAAGCAATAAAGAATTTAGTGATAAATATCAGTCAATTTTAGATGCTAATCAGGAAGTAACCCAGATATTTGCTGCCAATCTACAAGGAATTCTGACATATGATGAACTACCAAAGGTGAATTGTCGTGGTGGAATATATAATAATGATGAACTAGTATTACTGTTTTTAAATGCTAATCCTCATAATTTGGTATTATTTAGTTATAAACCCAATCAGCAGGCAATTAAAATGCTAATTGAATATATCCTTAAAGAAGATATTGAAATAAAGGGAATTCTGACTAATAAAGAGCATTGTGATATCTTTATTGAAGAATATAAGAAAATAAAAGATGCTACTTTTACTCTCCACACCGCTATGGATATTATGAGAAATGAGAAGCTGATTAAGCCAAACTTAACTGGGAAACTAGTCACTGCCACTTTAACAGATCTTGACTTCGTCATTAATTGTGCTTATGATTTTCATATTGAGTGTCTCAGAGAAACACCAAACCTTAGTGAACTAACAGAAACCTTTAAGAAGCGAATTCAAAACAATGATGTCTATATCTTCATTAACAATCAGGATGAAAAAACATCAATGGTAATGATGAGCAGAAGATTAAAGAATGGAAGAGCTGTCACAGCAGTTTACACCATTCCTCAATATCGTGGCAAAGGCTATGCGACATCAATGATGTATTATGCCACAAAAATCGTTTTTGAAGAAGGATTTCAATATGCCACATTATTTGTTGATAAGATAAATCCTATTTCTAATAGAGTTTATAACAAAGTAGGCTATTTTACTATAGCAGATTCTTATGATTATCGATTGGAGTAAAATAATAATTTTATTTATGATTTCTCTTTCATATTACTATTTTATACTCGTTACTGCAACGAGTATATTTTTTTAACATTTTTGTACACATAGTGCTTGCATCTCTTTATTTGATGTGATATAATATGTGTATAATAAATGGCATTTATTATACAGGAGGTGTTTTTGTGTATAAATTACCAATGGATGTTGATTTAAATCGGGTTGATGTTTTAAAAAAATTAAGCAGCGCCTCAAGTAAACTTGGTGAATTGAAAGGTTTAGTTAAATTACTACCCAATCCCAATATCATTCTCAATGCTATTACTTTAGGTGAAGCCAAGGACTCTTCAGAAATTGAAAATATTTTTACAACCTATGATGAACTATATAAGGAGATGATAACGGTTGTTAATAATCCCCATGCTAAAGAAGTTGTAAACTATCGTACTTCTATTTTTAAAGGATTTGATTTAATAAAAAATAATAATTTTATTTCAACAAATATATTAATTGAAATTCAAAGAACAATTGAACCCCAGAAAAGTGGAATCAGAAAGCTTCCTGGTACTGTGATAAAGAATTCAAAAACTGGTGAAATTGTTCATACTCCACCACAAAGTGAAATTGAAATACGAGATTATTTAACCAATCTAGAAAATTACATAAACTACGATTTAGATGACTATGATCCACTAATTAAATTAGCTATTATTCATTACCAATTTGAACAAATCCACCCATTTTATGATGGTAATGGACGAACTGGAAGGGTATTGAATATCTTGTATTTGGTTTTAAAAGATAAATTAGATTTACCAATCTTATACTTGAGCAGATATATAATTAATAATAAAGGTGAGTACTACAGCCTATTGAAAAAGATTGATGAAGATAAGAATAAAATTGTTGATTTTGTAATTTACATTTTGGAAGGTATTGAAGAAACAGCAGGATTAACAATTAATTTTATCAATCAAATAAATAATAGTATTATTAGTACAAACAAACTTTTAAAAGAAAAATTGCCTAAAATATATTCAGATAAGTTAGTAAACTTAATATATTATGAGTTTTATACCAAAAATGCTTATGTTCAAAAAGAACTCAATGTTAAAAGACTTACCGCAATGAAATATTTACACTTATTAGAAGAAAATGGATTTTTAGTTTCTGAA
>JAQUYR010000044.1:6351-9706 GCA_028691715.1 Bacilli bacterium
CCCTCACCACTGACGAAATCAACTAAATCATGAACATGAAGCCCGTTTCCACAGGCAAAAATTCCTGGAATACTCGTTTGTAAACTCTCATCAACAATTGGTCCTTTAGTTCTTGGATTAATCTTGACTCCAATATTTTCAAGTAAGGGATTAGAAGGAATAAGTCCTACTGATAACAACAAAGTATCGATTTCAAATTCCTGTTCCTTACCAGGAATGAACTGTAAATTATCATCAACTTCACCTAAGATTATTTTTTCGATTCTCTCTTTTCCAATAACCCTTTTAACTGTGTGATGAAGGTAAAGAGGAATATTATAATCATTTAAACATTGAACAATATTACGATTCAAGCCATTAGAATAAGGCATTAACTCAGCAACACCTAAAACTTTGGCTCCTTCTAGAACCATACGACGAGCCATTATCAAACCGATATCACCACTTCCCAAAATAAAAACACGCTTACCGACCATATATCCTTCGATATTTAGATATCTTTGGGCTAGCCCAGCTGTCATAACTCCTGTTACTCTGTCACCTGGAATGTTTATAGCTCCTCTTGTTCTTTCGCTACAACCAGTTGAACAGATTATGGCTTTCGCTTTAATCACAACATAACCATCATTACCATTGGAATAATGGACTTCAAGATCAGGAGTGATATCTAAAACCATGGCTTTTACTCGATATTCAATTCCTCGTTTTTTAAGTTCATTAATAAATCTCTCAGCATATTCTGGTCCTGTCATTTCCTCTTTGAATTGATGTAAACCAAAACCATTATGAATACATTGTAATAAGATTCCTCCTAGATAAGGATCTTTTTCCAGAACGATAATTTTTCTGATACCTTGATCATAAGCACTAATCGCAGCAGCAATTCCAGCTGAACCACCACCAACAACAACTAAGTCATAATTAATCATTTGTCTCACCCTTAGTCTTATTCTGTAAAATATAAGATCCCCTATTGTTATATGTCACATCTTTCATATCAATTCCGAGTTCTCTTGATAGTATTTTCATCACCAATGGTTCACAAAAACCACCTTGACATTTACCAAATCCTGGACGAACTCTTTTTTTAACCCCTTTAATGGTTCTAGCTCCACAATTTCGTCTAATAGCGTCAACGATTTCACCTTCTGATATTTGTTCACAGCGGCAAATCATATTAGCAAATTGAGGATTTTGTCTTATCAAGGCATCTCGTTCCTCTAAACTCTTTTTATTTAAGCGATATAATGGTCTTCTTGTTTTAATGTAATCATCTTTTAAAACCAATTTTAAATTTTCCTTGACCATTTCTTCAACCATAAGAGAAGTTGCTGGAGCACTAGCTAAACCAGGTGATTGCATACCCAAGACATTAATAAATCCAGGAGTTAATTGATTGATGACAAAATCATTGCTTTCATGATATGCCCTCAAACCAGCAAATTCCCTGATAAGATGATTCATCGGAATTTTGTCCACTAAACGATAAGCTTGCTTGATTACCTCATCCAAAGTATCCTTGTTAGTAGCTTCGTCTTCTTTATCATCAATAAACATACTTGATGGTCCTATTAAATAATTACCATGAGTAGAAGGGGTTACTAATACTCCTTTACCCTTAGATGAGGGAACACTAAATAATGTATGGGTGACATAAGGCTCAGAAAAATGATCAAGAACAAAATACTCCCCTTTTCTGGGAATTAATTGATACTTTTTCTCATTTACCAAATTACTTACCTCATCAGCAAAAACACCAGCAGCATTGATGATAATCTTGGTTAGATATATTCCTTTATCAGTGACAACAGCATATCCTTGTTCATCCTTAATTATTTTTTCAACCTTTTCCTCAAGATTTAGTTTGACACCATTATCCATAGCGTTTTCAACAAGCCCAACACAGAGTTCAAAGGGATTAATTATTCCCGCTGTCGGTGCTAAAAGAGCCTTAACCGCTTTTTCTGTAACAAAGGGTTCTATTTTATGGAGAGTTTCTTTATCCAACAGTTCAACAGGAACATTATTTAGTTTAGCATTTTCAACTAATTCATCTAAAATAGCCACTTCTTCGTCAGTACAGGCGATTGTTAAAGAACCAATTCTCTTAAACTCTACATCCAAATCCTGACATATTTCATCATAAAGACTATTTCCTAAAACATTCAACTTTGCCTTTAAAGTTCCTGGATGAGGATCATATCCAGAATGAACAATAGCACTATTAGCACCACTGGTTTCATTCCCCACATCTATTTCTTTTTCAATTATTAAAATATTTAATTTATATTTAGCTAAACGGTAAGCAGCAAATGCGCCGTTTACCCCAGCTCCTATTATTATTATATCGTACATTTTTTCGCCTTCTTATATCTTAAACTCTCTTGTTGCCCTAATCGCTGTCTTCCAACCTTTATATAATCTTTCTCTCTCTTCAGAATCTATTTTGTTGAGGAAAATCTTGTCAACATTGTGATATTTTACAACCTCTTCTTTGTTCACCCATACTTTAACAGCCAGACCTGCTAAATAAGCAACTCCAAGAGCAGTTGTTTCCAGACAAACTGGTCTGATTATTTTTAAATTTAGAATATTTGATTGAAACTGCATCAAATAATTATTAACACTGGCACCACCATCAACAGCCAAGCTCTCAATTTTTATTCCTGCCTCTTCTTTCATTGCCTCCATTAAATCCTTTGATTGATAAGCAATAGATTCTACAGCCGCAGTAATAAAGTGCTCCTTTTTAGTCGCTCTTGTCATTCCAAAAACTGCTCCTCTGGCATCATCATCCCAATATGGAGTTCCTAAGCCAACAAATGCAGGGACAAAGTAAACACCATCACTACCATTTACTCTTTCTGTGTAAGCTTCACAATCCTTTGACTTTTCAAACATTCGCATGTTATCCCGAAGCCACTGAATGGTAGATCCACCAACAAAAACAGAACCCTCCAAAGCGTATTCCACTTCATTATTTATTTTCCAAGCTATTGTTGTCAATAATCCCTTATTTGAAAACACTGGTTTACTTTTAGTATTCATCAACATAAAACAACCAGTTCCATAGGTATTCTTGAGACAACCAATATTGAAACAGCAATGACCAAAAAGTGAAGCTTGTTGATCACCAATGATAGCTGCAATTGGAACATCAGCACTTTCGTCAATCTCCCATAGTTTTGTTGCTATTCCATATATTTCACTATTACTTCTCACTTCAGGAAGAATGTTTCTCGGTATCTTTAAAAGATCAAGAATTTCATCATCCCATTCAAGAGTGTTGATATTGTAAAGCATAGTCCTTGAAGCATTTGATGGGTCGGTGATGTGAAGTTTCCCTTCGGTTAAT
>JAQUYR010000045.1 GCA_028691715.1 Bacilli bacterium
TATTGATTGTCCAAAACTGAACAGCAATATTTCTTAAATGAGCACGATCGATATAATTCTGTTTAGCCAGCTTTATCTTGATTCCCTTTAATTCATAGGAAATAGGAATTTGCAAGCAAACAAAAGGGCCATTGTAAAAGAGATTGACACCTAATATCTGGGTAAAAATAAACTTTGCAGCAGTGCCAATAGAAGCTCCTGTCAATAAAAGTGGGCATTCTTTCTCCAGATATGTTGATATTTCGGTGTGGAATGTACCGATTACCACCTTGTTTACAAGGTTAGGATAAGTCACAGTTAATAATTCATTAAGAATATCAGCTGCTTCCATTCCCAGTTCTTCATCATTCTTTATCTCAACAATATACATCAAATCAGGATACGTTTCATAGTAGCGAGCAAACAGATCAGCAATCCGAACAAGATTTAAGTTTTCATCCTGAATAACTTGTTTTCGGTTCTCACTTTCAACACCAACTAAAAGATTTTCATATGGTTTATTACCCTCTAAATCGGTAAACTTATAACCAAAATTGAAGTTTAGAAGTTCATCATATGTATAATCAATAACATAATGACGATCACTCACTCCAGTTACCTCTTGGACATCACAAGATGAATCAATATACAAGTTATGAATAATGACTAACTCCTTATCCTTTGTCAAGCATAAATCCATTTCCAAAATATCAACATCATAATCCGTCATACAAGCATCAAAGGCTTTAATGGTATTTTCCGGATTTAAAACCTTTCCTCCCCGATGAGCGACAACCATCGGTTTATCTGTTGTTGTTATAAAGGGATTAACCTCAATAGCTTTTTTAGGAGAGATCAAATTGATAGTGACCATAAATATAACAATAAATAAAATGACTCCAATAGTGATTTTCCAGCCTTTTTTCATATACACCTATCCTTTATAGATTTATTATATCTTTATTTCTTCATTATGTCAAAAAAGACATCTACTTATATCATGTGTAATCTCTTTTTTATCTCAATTCTTATTTCTTCTTGCATAAAGATGAATGTTGGAATGAAGAAAGTGATTGCTGAAATACTTAATACTGTAATCGAAGATGATTTAATTATCAACCCAATTATTAAACAGGAAATACTGATTATCAGACACTCTATCATATATAATGGTGACATCACCACTCCTTTTTGATATTCTTTCAAGTATAACAAGACTGCTATAATCTGTAAAAAGCAACAAGCAAAAAGCGAGAAAGCGACAACATTCTGAAAGTTATGCAAAATCAGCGCCAATATAATGATAAAAAAAGATATCTGAATAATAAAACGCAGCAGCTTTATTGAAAAGATATTTTCAAAAAAACTCTCTTTGTAGATTAAGCGCCATAGGGCAAGCCCTATACATATTATAGGAAGCGACCAGACTACTCTGGAGGTATAAATATTAAAGAGGATTAAAGCTATTGATACAACAACAAAGACAATCAAAGCTATTATTTTGGTTTTTTTCATATTATTCATTTCTTTCTTTCAAAATTTTTACATCATATTTAACCAGCAATTCTCGTAAACACGATTCAAAAGTTGTTTCCTTTATCGATTTCGTTATAGCAAGAACTGTTTTTGGACCTTTGGTTATCAAACCACAATTTATTTTGCTAGCCAGCGATGGACCTAAAGTAAAATCCATCTTCTCTATCTGATTGTCCATCTTTTCTGGCATATTAACCACTCCCAAATTAGAAAGGGTGGTCGTGAACATACTCTTATTCTTTGATACTATGGAAACAATCATAGCAACTGTTGTCTTTATTACCAGAGGAAAGAATCTAGATATTTTAACCAATCTGTTAGACATCAACATCGTCTTATTTAAACTATCCTTACTGGCTTTTACTGCTATTTGTTCTTTGATATCAATGAGAAGTTCTTCGAAAGTAAACTCCTTATTGGCTGGTTCCTTGATAAAGCAATAAAGAGAAAAATTACGCAGAGTCTTTGACTGATAAAGTTTTCTCATATTTACAGGAACCTGTATCTGAAAATATCCTTTTTTCTTACTAGTTGCTCTTTTACATGCCAAAAACATAAAAGCTAGAATAATTGTTGTAATCGTTGCCTGATATTTTTGCGATAAATTTTTAAGCATCATGACATCTAGTTCCAAATAGGTAATACTATGCTGATTATTGTGTGTTCTTTTACCATCAACTTGTAAAGCCATCTTTTCAATTAAGCCACTAATTTTTTTTGCTGGTTCAGCCTTTAAAAAATCATTAGCTCCCTCAGCAATATCAGATGACTGATTGATATCTAATATTTGTTCTTCAAAGGGAATATTTTTTCCCAAGAGACGAAGATACTCAGCGACTAAAGTCTTTAAAAAAGTCATCCCTCCAGTTCCGTCGGTTAAAACATGGAAAAATTCAACACTGATACTGTTTTTACTGTAAAGGACATGAAATAGTTGTGATTTGGTGCTAGCAGTATCCAGACGATTACAGGGAGTTTTTGTCACCTCTTCAATAATGTAACGCTTTTTATCGACATCTAAATAGTGCCAGAACAGACCTTCACGAATGGTTGTTGCAAAGTACGGAAACCTTTTTATAGTATATATCAAGGCGAGTTGTAGTACTTCAGGAACAATTTCATCTTTTAAATGCATTCTCAGATGAAACATAGCCATCCATTTTTTAGTTATTGACAGGGGATATACTTTGGCAGCATTGTCCAAGGGATACCACTTAACAGCTGGATTAATGTAAAAATCACCAATATTATCAATTGCTATTTTTTCCATTATCTCTGGGAAAGTATTACCACCCTGATAAAAATACCTTATTGCCCTTTGATAGTCAACAATTATTTCATTTTTTTCACTTTCTGGAAGATTTAGGCATAGTGATAATTCCCTAAAGAAGTCTCTTAATACCTTTTGTTCATCTTTTGAAAATTCATCATAAAATTTTTGATGTTTTGTTTTTACTTCATTATTATTTATCATATTGTTCATCTTGATTATACAAACCAGTTCCATTCATGCCAAAATCCCAAGGCCCCAGCGCTTATTGCAGAGACAATATATCCTATAATGAAGATTATGGCAAAACTAGATACAGCAATCAACGCTAAATTTCGCATTTTACGATTTAATTTAGGATCTATCTGAGGATGAAGAGCAAGTTTAGGATAAATGGCTTTATTATTAATACCTGCCAGACAATTACTATGGAAACGAGAATAAGCTCTTGCCAACTGGCGAACATATTTTGCACAATAAACTGTCCCAACCGAGGTCAATAAACTTAAGGCTATGAAAGCAAGTCCAAAAATAAAAGCACTTTGGTATGGCATTGGAGGAATGAGATTAAATATATTCATCTTACCAAATAAAAAGACACTTACTCCTAAAAATGACATTGCTATAATTCCCATGATTATCAACCAGTAGAAAAGGATAATAATCGCTACAATAGCAAATATATCGATAAAAAATAATCCTGTAGTGACAAAAAATTTCTTGGAAAAGGAAGTTTTCCTAATAACTGAATCACTAGCAAATTGCAAGGCTAGTTTTTCAGGATCACCCAGTTTATGAGCAACCTCCTCTTCGGAATAACCATCATTTATCTTAAATGTAAAGTGATCATTATACTCGCAAACTATCTCCTCAATATCTTCAACTTTTTTATTTCTTAAAGTCTTTTCTAATATATATATAAATTCTTCTCTATTCATTTTGAGCCTCCTGTTGTAATAATTTCTGAACAGTCACAATAAAATCTAACCATTCACCTTTATCAGCTAAGTATTTTTTCTCTCCTAGTTTGGTCAATTTATAATATTTCCTCGGTGGACCACCACTGACTTCAGATAAGTATGTTGTAACAAAGCCATCGCTCTTTAGTTTCCTTAAAATTGGATATACTGTACCATCTGAAATATTTATGTGCTTGGAAAGATATTCTGAAATATCATAACCATAGCAATCCTTCGTATACAATAACGAAAAAATGCACAATTCAACTACCCCTTTTTTATATTGAATATTCATTAAACCTACCTCTTTTCCCCCTACACAATTATTATTTATTCTTCACTACTGTATATTGTATAATAGTTTATTAAACTTGTCAAGAAAAATATGTAAATTATAACATTTAAGCGAAGGTTTATCCTTCGCTTTTACCTATTATCTCTCTAATTTTTTGTACAACCTCATCGATGTTTAAATCGTCTGTTGATATCTTGATAGTATTCATTGATAAATAATTCTTTTGTCTTTGAAGGCTTCTTTCGATGATATCTGGCTTTCTTAGACCTTTATCGATGTCCTTTTGCAATCTTTTGACTAGAATCTCATCAGAACAAATTAAAGATATCTTATATAGATGAAAACGACCCTCCAGTTTTGAAACAATGCTTTCAATAATCGCCTCTTCATGCATTACCCAACAAAAAATGATATTTTGATACTGAGAACACTTCAGAAAGTTATTTAAGAGATGGATGATGTTATCTAGAACTATGGCCTTTGTTTCTCGGGTCACAATAAACGGATCCATATTCCAACACCAATCACCATCTAGTAAAATGCTCTGAGGGAGCACTTTGTTAAGAGCACTAGAAATGGTGGATTTACCTGTTCCCATCGTTCCATTTATAAAAATTAGTTTTTTCATTACTCTCTATCGGCTCTCTTACCACTTATTCAGATGAATTCTATCATCGATATTGATATCCTTTTGTTCATTTATAATGGCGTCTTTTGATTGGTAACCAATCGATACATAACAAGGCATTACATAATCGTGAGGGTGATGTAAATACTCTTCTAAGTAGATATTTTCTTCAGAAAAGGGAATTCTAATTGCTGAAGATAAACCCTCAGCTGTAGCAGCTAAAAGAATATTTTCAATAACACACCAAATTGAAGCAAAGCCATTTAATCCATTGATACTCTTTATTTCTAAAAGAGATTTCTTCTGTTTAAAAAAGGGAAGGATTAAACAGCCCGACTTTGCTAGCATTGAGTACTGTTTAGGGATAGCATCTAGATACATCTTTCTTTGACATTCATCTTTAAAGCCACTTCTATCAACAATAAACTCTGTTCGCTTTTCCGATACTTTTTGAGGTATTTTTTTTAGTATATTAGATATCTCTTCTCTATTGTTTATAACAACAAACTCCCAATTTCTAAGATGATCATTTGATGGAGCTTTCATACCCGCTGTAAGAATTCTTTTTACTACCTCTTCACCAACTTGTTTATCATCAAAATCTCTGATTGTTCTTCTTTTATCGATAACATCATAAAATTCCATATTTTCACCTTCCACTTCGCTTTTCTTGGTAATATTATACCACGCTACAAAAATATTGTTAAATAATCTTTAAATTTATTCTCATATAAAAAGTTCATCAGCAATGATGAACTAGTGTTTAATGTTTTTGTTTACTAAAACTTCGCGGTTTTAATGGTGATGTATGACTTCTAAAAGCCATATCTTTTCCCTTTGAAAAGCCACCACTTCTTGTGCTTGGTGATCTCTTAGGAATAACTTTTATTTCTGTATCAAGATTTATCGCTATAGCATAGGGATGATTACTGTTCACTGGCAATTTCATCTTAATATGCTTTTCAATATCTTTTAATAACCCCGTCTCCTCTTCACTACAAAAAGAAATCGCTGTTCCCCCAAGACCAGCTCGCCCGGTTCTTCCAATACGATGAATATATGTTTCAGGCACTTCTGGTAAATCATAATTAAAAACATGGGACAATTCATCAATATCAATTCCTCTAGCAGCAATGTCAGTAGCCACCAAAACCCGCAATTGTTTGTTTTTAAAGTTTCTTAAGGCATGTTCTCTGGCAGATTGTGATTTATTTCCATGAATTGCTTCAGCTTTAATATTTGCTAATAACAAATCCTTAACGATTTTATTAGCTCCGTGTTTAGTTCTGGAAAACACCAAAGCCGATAAAACTCTCCTGTCTTTCAATATCTCTATCAATAATGGTGTCTTATTCTTTTTTGACACAAAATATATCGATTGAGAAATCGTCTCTAGAGTTGTCTCCACTGGTGTTACAGCTACTCTAATAGGATTGTTTAATATTTTATCAGCTAATTTGCTTATCTCTTGAGGAAGAGTTGCTGAAAAAAGCATTGTTTGTCGTTTTGTTGGGATCTTTTCAACAATCTTATTTACATCATGAATAAACCCCATATCAAGCATTCTGTCGCATTCATCAAGAACAAAATACTTAACATTGGATAAATTAATCAATCTCTGGTTAAACAAATCCAGTAATCTACCAGGAGTAGCAACTAAAATATCGACTCCTTTTTTTAAAGCTTCAACTTGGATTCTTTGGGATACTCCCCCAAAAATAACCAATGATTTTAGATTGAGATTCTTTCCATAGCTTTTAAAGCTTTCTCCTATTTGAGCAGCTAATTCCCTGGTTGGGGCTAAAACTAGAGCCTTGATGGTTTTTATTCCTTTATTCATCTCATCACGAGACATATTCTGGAGGATAGGAACAGCAAAGGCAGCTGTTTTTCCTGTCCCTGTTTGAGCTGATCCCAAAATATCTTTTCCCGCTAACAATACTGGCATCGCTTGAATCTGTATTGGTGTTGGATCGGTATATCCTTCTTCTTTAAGAGCCTTTAAAATGGGCTCAATAATGTTTAATTCTTCAAATTTCATTTTTTCTCCTATATCTTGTAAAATCATTAATAATCATTCTGAAAATAAAAAAGTTAGTTTTGCATATAGCAAGATGCAATAACTAACTGTGTTGTTTTTCTAAAAGCGCGAATAGCGCGAATATTACAATATTGTTTTACATACTCTTATATTATACACTATTTCTTAAATTATAGCAAGATTTATGTTTTCTTTAGAAAATAATAAAAAGCTAGTCCAAATTCCCTTATAATGTTATCCTTATAAAAGATAGTACTAGCTTTTTATTTAACCCTATTTAACTCCAAATAGTTCGTTTAATGTAACATCAAAATATTCAGTTATAGGAAGTAAATAAGTGATACTCGGTAATGATCTATTGGTCTCCCATTTAGATATTGATTGCCGAGAAAGTCCTAAATAACTTGCCAATTCTTCTTGAGTTACATTATTTTT
Organism: Bacilli bacterium; assembly: GCA_028691715.1. Lineage (GTDB taxonomy): Bacteria > Bacillota_I > Bacilli_A > ML615J-28 > CAG-698 > JAAYBG01. Next base: position 7,144 of record JAQUYR010000045.1, read on the forward strand.
AACTCGAAGTTCAGTTATTTTTTCACCAACTGTCATTTCGCCATTTCCTATATGTAGTATATTCCCTAGTATGTTGTCCATACTATTTTAATTTGCAATAGCAACCCTTTCTGACTCAAATCCAATAAAAATAAAATAATTTCCTAATAATTTTCTCATAATCTATCACGTCCCTTCTTTTTGAATAATAAAAAACACCTCTAGAAAACTAGAAGTGTTTATCGTACTTACCCATTAGAAAAGGATGCAAATATTTGCATGTGCTGATAATACGACTTCCAGTTTTCTTCTTAAGTTATTGTTAATCATATCACCACCACCTTTCATAAACCTGAGGTATTTATACAGTCATTATATCATAAAACTCATTTTTGTAAAGCACCTTTTAGTTGCGCTTTTTATTTTATAATTCCAAAGTCCTGGAATTGAGCATACAAAATTATTAGCATTGTAATAGGAACAATTATTTTAAAACAAATATCCCAGAAGACAAAACCTTTTAACTTATATAGTCCTCCTTCTTCTATTTCTGTTTTTATAATCTTTGTCTTAAAGCCCCAGCCTATAATTAAACTCATTATCAAGGCTCCAATTGGCATCAAAATTCCTTCGCTTATTAAATCATAGAAATCTAGCCAGCAGTATCCAAAAGGCTGAAAATTGATTATAGCATTTGAAGAACCTAAGCCATCCAAAGCTACAGGAACACCGATAACAAATACCATTAATGAAATGATAATTGTTGGTAATTTTCTATTGGTTTTTTTATGTTCTTCCTGCTTCTTATCATTGATAAAAGAACTACATACTTCCAAAAGAGAAATTGAGGAAGTAATCGCTGCAATAAAAACCAATAGGTAAAACAAAAATCCCATTAAAGAACCGATAAATCCTCCCATACCAGTAACAAACACTTCATGAAGCGATATGAAAAGCAAACTTGGTCCTGCTGATGGCTCTAGACCATAAGCAAATACCGCTGGCATTACTACCATACCTGCCATAATGGCAACAAAAGTATCTGCTATCGGAATGATGATGGCATTCTTTTCTAAATTTGTATTTTTCTTTAAGTATGAACCATATGTAATCATACACCCCATACCCAAAGACAGGGAGAAAAACATTTGCCCTGCTGCCGTTTTCAATACAGTAAAGAATCCAATATCGGATGATGATGAATAAACCGAAAAGTCTGGTTTAAACATAAATTTCAATCCTTCAACTGCTCCATCTTGGCACAGTACAAAAGTAATAATAACAATAAGTAAAACTGCTAAAGCTGGCATCGCTACCTTGGTAAATTTCTCAATACCATTAGAGATTCCCTTCATAACAATGAAAGTTGTTGCTAAGAGAAACAAAAAGCAGTAAATTAGCATTTCCCAACCATTAATAGTAAAATTACTAAAAAACTCAGCACTAGTTAGATTATTAAAAGTTGAGCCTCCAGAAAGCATTGATATCAAAAAGGATATCATGTACTTTCCTACCATTCCACCTAATACCGAATAGAAGGAAAGTATGAGGAAGCCTGATAATAACCCCATATAACCAACTAAGGCGTATTTTTTAGAGAGTTTCTTATATGCTCCAACTGGTCCCATTCCTGTTTTTCGACCAATCACCAACTCTCCTAACATAACAGCTAATCCAACAATCACAATTAATGCTAAATAAATAATTAGAAAGGCTCCACCACCGTTTTTCCCCATCTTGTAAGGAAAACCCCAAATGTTTCCAAGTCCTACAGCTGATCCTACAGCCGCCAATAAAAAGCCAAAGTTTGACCCCCAGCTATCTCTTTTGTTTTCTTCCATTTTTCCTCCCAAAAAAACACAAGTAATAGATTGTTGCTACTTCGTTTAATAGCAATTTCATTATACTATAAGCTCTTTTGAAAATCAAGGAAACGCTTTCAGTATTTTATACTTTCACAAAATAAGACCCTTTTTAAAGGATCTTGCTTACAAACAAATATCTAATATATTACTGACCTTTCAATTGCTTCTATAAAATATTTTTGAGTGACAACATATATCAACAACAAAGGAATGATAATTAACAAAGCAGTTGTATTAATATTGCTATATCTGCCATTTGCCAGTTTTGTTGATAAAAGTTCAAAAGAATTTGTTGAGAAGTTGAACAAAGATGGATAATATGAATCATTATATGTCCAGATAAAACTAAATAAACCAACCGTCAAAATAGCACCTTTAGCATTAGGTAACATTATCCTCCAAAAAGTTCTAAATATACCAGCACCATCAATATTTGCCTGTTCTTCAATATCTTTGGATATTGATTTAAAGTATTGTCTAAAGATATAGATAAAGATTGGAGAAAAATTCCCCATTCCAAATAACGTCATCAAGTAAATACTATTTTTACTTTGCATTAAATATACATTAAAGAAAGAGTAATTTGCCATAAACAAAGTTCTTGATACTTCCAAAGTTTCCCGAGGTACAACCAAAATGAACATAATTACCC
>JAQUYR010000003.1:0-41094 GCA_028691715.1 Bacilli bacterium
AGGAGCTAAGCTCCTTTTATTTTATTTACTACGCATATGAGGGAATAATAAGACATCTCTAATGGAATCTGCCTGACAAAGTAGCATAACCACTCTATCAATTCCAATTCCCAAACCACCAGTTGGTGGCATGCCGTATTCAAGCGCTTCAACATAATCAACATCCATTTCGTTCGCTTCATCGTTGCCTAAATCTTTTTCCTTCAATTGATTTATAAATCTTTCCTTCTGATCGATTGGATCATTTAATTCACTAAAAGCATTGGCGTATTCCTTTTTATTTATAAATAGCTCAAATCTTTCAGTAAAACGAGGGTTTTCGCTTTTTTTAGCAAGAGGGCTGATTTCAATTGGATGTCCAAAGACAAATGTCGGTTGAATTAGGGTTTCCTCTACATATTTTTCAAAGAATAGATTGATAATATGACCAACTGAGCGTTGGTGTTTGTTAACAGGAATCTCGTGTTCTTTGGCTAATTTTAATGCTACATCAAGATCATCAATTTTGAAGAAATCTAAATTTGTTATATCTTTTATAGCCTGGACCATATGAATTCTTTTAAATGGTTCGCCAAGGTGTATCACATTTCCTTGATATTCAATATCTGTTGAATCCAAAACAGCTTTACTAATAGTTTTAAAGCAATCTTCAATTAAATCCATCATTCCTTCCATATCTGAATAGGCTAAATAAGCTTCAACAGTGGTAAATTCTGGATTGTGTGTAGCATCCATTCCTTCATTTCTAAAAAGTCTTCCGATTTCATAAACTGCCTCCATACCACCAACGATTAGACGTTTTAAAGGTAATTCTGTAGCGATTCTTAAATAGAAATCCATATCCAAAGTATTATGATGGGTAATAAAAGGTCTGGCATTAGCCCCTCCTAAGATAGGCTGTAAAATTGGAGTTTCTACTTCAACAAATCCCCTATTATCGAAGAAGTTTTGAAAGGCTCTGATGATTTTTGGTCTTAAGAAAGCAATCCTTTTTGACTCTTCATTGACGATTAAATCGACATAACGATGTCTTCTTGCTTCTTCCTTGTCTTGCAATCCATGAAATTTTTCTGGAAGAGGTCTTAAAGCTTTTGAAAGATGCGTATATTTATTGGCTTTTACTGTGATTTCTCCAGTGTCAGTTCTAATAACTTGTCCACTTATACCAACAATATCACCAATATCACCTTTTTTGAAAACTTCATATTCATCTTCGGTTAAATGGTCGCTGCGAACATATATTTGTAATTGCCCGAATTTATCCTGAATATGCATAAATCCGACTTTACCCTTGCATCTTCTGGTCATAATTCGACCAGCAACAGACACATAAACATTTAATTCTAATAATTCTTCTTTTGTTTTTGATTCATATTTTGTCTTTAACTCAATGGAATTAGTAGTCCTTTTAAAGGCGCTACCAAAGGGATCAATTCCCTTTTCTCTTAGCATATCCAATTTTTGGCGTCTAATTAATTCCTGATCGTTTAAGTTTAATTCATCTGCCATTGATATTCACCTCATGTTTCTTTTTCTTATTATAGCATAAAAAAAATAATTTACAACTAAATAAGTTATAAATTATTCCTCGATGTATTTTTGTAAAACCTTTGTGATAACACAATAACCATCCAAAGATATATGTAAACCCTCAACAGTATACTCTTTTTTTAGGTTCCCCAAATCGTCTAAAAGATGAGGATATATATTTATAAAAGGAATATCTATCATTGTAGCATAATCCTTAATCTGTCTATTAATGCTCTCAATTGTCCCTGTTTTTCTTCTGCCAACCATTAATTTACTACATAAAAGAGCTTTAGGATTAATCGGATATAGAGATATCAAATATAATTTTGTATCAGGTAATTTTTCTTGAAGTCTTGTGAGAATAAGTTTAATATTCTTAACAACATAATCAGCATCCTTACCTTCGTTGAGATCGTTTGTACCTATTTGTAAAAATATTTTTGTTGGCTTCATCATTATAACATTAGATTCCAATCTCGCCAAAACACCATCAGTGGTATCACCAGCAATTCCCCGATTATAGATATTATATCCATGAAAAAACTCATCTACCCGATAAAATTCGGTTAAGGAATCTCCTAAAAGGACAATGCTGTTTTCCTGAATGTTTCTATTTAAAAGTTCGTAATACTCTTCTTTATCATTTTTACTCGTCTTTAAGTATTTTAAAAAAGAAATAAACAAAATAATCGTGAGTGTAGCAATTACTAGAAGTATTAAGATAAAAAGAATCAATAAAAAGACCTTGATAATTTCCATAAAGAGTCCTCCGTGATTATTATAACATATATGTTCTAAATATAGAAATAATAGTTTATATTTTCTATTTTTTATGATATAATTTATAAAAAGAAATTAAAATAATAAAACGACGAGGTTTTTATGGAATGGATTTATACGGGAGCATTATTTGTTGCTGGGGGTATCCTCTTTATCATTTTTTCGATTTATAGAGGAATAAAAGATAATAAAACAATAACTGAAGTGCTAAACTGCTTAGCAGAACAAAACAACATGAAATTGAGTATAGTCTCCAAGAAGGAATATAATTATCTTCTGGAAGATGATGATGTTAAAATCTATTTAAATGTGATAAAGATACCTTCAAATTCTTCTGTAACCATCAATTCTAGAAACACATGGTGCCTAAGATGGGGAGGAAAAAGGATGGGTAGAAGTTATCCGAACATGAGATATATGAATGAGTTAGTTCCTTTTCTCAAAAAGGATTACTCTGATGACAAAAAAGTTGTTAAAGTTGTGGTTCTCTATCCCAATACAGAAGTGATTTTAAAATATCTGAATGAAAGTGAGCTAGCAACAGTTACAGTTAGTGACTTGAGTTATGGAATGAAGGTTATCAGATTTAGTGATTTGGAAGATGATTTTTTAAATTTAAAGAATGGGAAGGATAAAAAATGAAAAAATTATTATTATTTATAACATTGTTTTTGGTTCTCTTAGTAGCAAATGGTTGTGGAACAAGCGATAAGGCCGATATATACACTACAGTATATCCGATAGAATATGTTACTAAAGAAATCGTCAAGGAATATAAAACGGTCAAATCGGTATATCCCCGAGGAGCAGAAGTTCATGATTACGAGCCATATCCTAAGCAAATTATTGCCATTGCTGATTGTGATATTCTCTTTTATATTGGATTAGGACTGGAGCCATTTATTGAAAATGCTCTGACAACAACTTTTAAGGATTTAAAAACAATAAAAGTAACCGATGGACTTCAACTTGTTGAAATGGATGGAACTCATACTCACGAAACAACAGAAGTAGAAAGTGATGATGAAACCATTGCCTATGATACTCATGTATGGCTTGATCCTATTGCTATGATAGCTGTTGCTGATACTGTTTTAAGGGAATTGGTAAAAATATATCCCGAATATGAGGATGAGTTTACAGCTAATACTACAGCTTTAAAAGAAGAATTGATGAAACTGAATGAGGAATTTATAACAGCTCTATCAGATGAAAAAATAACAAGTAAAACAATCATGGTTGATCATGATGCTTATGCCTACTGGTCTTTGAGATACGGAATCAGTCGCATTAAACTTCGTGGCGATAACGAGAGCAATGAAGTCGACCCCGCAACATTAATTGAAAAAGTAAACCTAGCAAAATCTTTGGGAATTAAATATGTCATTGCTACTAAAAATGAAACGGAATCAGCCTTATTTGAACAATATTTAACAAGCTTAGGAGCTGAAAGAGAAGAATTACATCATTTAGGAACAATCACCACCAATGAATTGAAAGCTGGAAAAAACTATCTTTCAATAATGCGTGAAAACTTAGATGTTTTAATTAAAGTGTTACCAAGAGCGTAAAAGATTAGGAAACTAATCTTTTTCTTTTGCAAATGGTAAAAAAAACAAAAAAATACTTGATTTATATGTTCGATTGTAGTAAAATAATAAAGCAGTTTATAAATCTGCAAGTAACATGGTGGGGTAGCGAAGTGGCTAAACGCGGTGGACTGTAAATCCACTCTCTACGAGTTCGGTGGTTCGAATCCACTCCCCACCACCATTTTCTTTATTAGTTCATAAAAACTCGGTTGAGTTTTTTATGACAGGCTATAGGGCTATAGCCAAGTGGTAAGGCAAAGGACTTTGACTCCTTCACTCTCTGGTTCAAATCCAGATAGCCCTGCCATCTTTAAATTGATACTGCTCTTAATTGAGTGGTTTTTTTATTTGGTATACAAAAACACTTTGTAAATAAAAGCGTTGTCTTTTACAATTTAATATTATATAATTATACAAATGGCGTTTTTTTAAGGAAAAGAACGCTTGGGAGATAAGAGAATAAAAAAATATTTTAACTTAAGGACATTGTTCACTAGTTGTATTATTTTATCAAGGGGATAATATAAAACATTGAGGGCTTTTAATATTAAAAGACTTAGAAACAAGAGGAACACATAGTGAATTCAAGGAAAAAGATTTTATTTATTGATAAGGATATAAAAAACGCTCTTTTACTGAAAGAGATTTTTTATGGTGATTATGATATTATATCTTCTTCTAGCAATGAAAAAACAAAAGAGATCCTTGATGATGTTAAAAATCAAATAGCAGTAATCTTGTTCAGTGGTGATTTAATTGAAAAGGATAATGCGAATGAAATTAAAGAGTATTTTAAAAGTATTTCCCAATTTTCTATACCAACGATTGGAGTAATCACTAAAGAAGAAGATGAATTAGAAAATATGCTTCTCAGTTTTGGAGCAATTGATTGTATTACAAAGCCATATAATGCAAAAAATATTTATCAGAAGATAAAGAACATTGTGAATTGGGAAGAAAAAAACAATAAAGAGAAGGATCAAATTGCCTTTCAATTACAAGCGATTATGGATAACATGATGGGAAGTGTAATTCTCATCGAAGTTGGAGAGAAATGTCGCTGTATTCATGCAAACAAGGGATTTTTCTCTTATAATGGTTATTCAAATGAAGAATATTTGAGCAAGTACAGAGATGATATGGAAAAATATATTCATCCAGACGACTGTGAGAGAGTAAGAGTTGCCATTAAAGAAGGCCTTGAAAGCAACAGGACTTTCACATTTGAATTCCGCGAAATATTAAAGGACAATTCCATAAAATGGGTTCATATTCAAGGGACTCAAATACCATATGAAGAAAGCGAATACCCAGTAATCTTGTCAGTGTTAACGGATATAACCAAACTTAAGGATACAGAAATAGAACTGACAAAGACATCACTACAATTGTCTTCCGTGATTGATAATTTGTCATGTGGAATAGCTATCTTTGAAGTTGGAGAATCTTTAAAATTGGTTTATGGAAATGATAGACTAGCATCAATGACAGGATATTCTAAGGAGGAATACAAAAAGTATTTCGGTAATGATATTCTTCTTTTAATTCACAAAGATGATGCTCAGGATTTTCTTGAAGAGATTAATAAGGCAATCGTAAATGAGGAGATTGTTAAGTGTTCTTTTAGAATCACCAGAGGTAATGGCGAGATAGCTTGGGTTCGCTTAAGCGCTGAAAAAATTGGTGAAGAAAATAATCATCCTTTACTATATTGTGTCATCCTTGATATTAACAATGAGAAGGAACAAGAAGAAAAGAATATCAAAACAACAGAAGAATTGAAATATCGGGCTGATTACGATTTGCTTACAGGTATATATAATAAAAATGCTTTTTGTCGGGCGACACTGGCGATGTTAAAAAGGAATCCCGAGACAAAATACATATTGTTACAATGGAATGTTGAACAATTTAAGATAATAAATGCCTTAATGGGTATCAGTATGGGCGATGCTATTATAAAAAGAATAGCCAATAAGTTTGCCCAATTGCTATCAAGAAATGGTACATACGGACGCTTAGAAGCTGATCACTTTGTGACATGCTTTCCAAAATATTCACTTGATATCGAGACAATGCACCAGGAAATTTCAGAGAGCCTAAAAGAATTGAGTTTAAATAACCAAATTGTTTTAGATATTGGTATTTTTGAAATAGATGATACAAATGTTTCTGTTGAACAGATGTGTGACTTTGCGGGTTTAGCAATGCAGTCAATAAAGGGGAAATTTTTGAAGCATCATGCTTACTATGATGATGATTTGCGCAAGAGACTTTTTGAAGAGAGAGAAATTTCCAGTGAAATGTTTTTTGCATTAGAAAATCATGAATTCGTTATTTATCTTCAACCAATATATAGCCTTTCAAAAAACAAAACCATTGGAGCTGAGGCTCTTGCAAGATGGATTCATCCTCAAAAGGGAATTATTAGCCCTGGAGTATTTATTCCTATTTTTGAAAAGAATGGTTTTATATCACAACTCGACTTCTTTATTTGGGAAGAAGCTTGTAAATATATCAAAAAGAGAATGGAAAACAATCAGGAAATTGTTCCTATTTCGGTAAATGTTTCTCGCTTAAGCTTATATAATCATTCCTTGTGCCAAGAAATAATCGATCTTGTTGAAGCATATGGAATAAATCCCAATTATCTGCGATTGGAGATAACAGAAACGGCATATAATGATAATCCTAATCAGTTATTAAAAACTGTAGCAGAATTACAAAAAAACGGCTTCAAAATTTTAATGGATGATTTTGGAAGTGGTTATTCTTCATTAAATACGTTGAAGGATATACCAGTAGATATTTTAAAAATTGATATGAAATTCTTAGGTGGACTTGGTGAATCAAAAAAAGCTGAAAGTATTTTAACTTCAATAGTTAGAATGGCAAAGTGGCTAGATGTTCCAATTGTTGCTGAGGGAGTTGAAACTAAGACTCAACTTGAATTTTTAAGAAGCATTGGTTGTGATAGAATCCAAGGATACTTTTTTTCTCAACCATTGCCGATTAGTGCATTTGATAAATATGTTAGTACAAAAACAAAGGTTCAGGTAGCGACTTCTCCTTTGCAACTTGTGGCAAACAGCTTTGATTTGGAATCATTGTTCAGCGGAAATGAACTCTTAACATATTTTTTGAGCAATATCACTAATGGTGTTGGTGTTTATGAATTAAATAAAAACAGTCTCAATATTCTAAGAGGAAACGAAAGCTATTATAGTATAATGAAACATACTTCGGAATCTTTTTATAGAGACGCCCATAATGTTCTAAACAAAGTCTATGAAGATGATCGCAAGGCTTTGATTAGTTCTTGTAAAAGAGTTGCTAGAAGTCAAAAAATTGAAAAAATAAAATTCAGAAGATATCGCAATGATGGTGTTTTGATTTGGCTCGATGCCAATATCAACTACTTAGGTGGAAGTGAAGAAAGACCATTGATATCAATAACTGTTAATGACATTACAGATATTGTTGAAGACAGAAAAGTTATTGTTGAACAAGAGCAAACAATAACAAGAACATATAAATTTTTAGACAATTTGTATGATACTATTCCTTGTGGTATTATCCAATATACTATTTCTGATAATCCTAAATTGATCTCAGCTAACCAATCAGCATGTAATATGTTGGAATATGTTAATGAGAAAGCCTTAATTGAAGATGTTCAAGGGGATGTAACAAAAATTATTTCTCAAGAAGATATTGATTCAATATATCGTAAAATGAAATCATTTATTGGAGAAACAAAAAAGATCAGTCATGAAAGTCTTTTTAGAAAGAAAAGCGGACTTTTTGCGTGGTATCGGGGAATAGCAACCAAAGCAGTTAATGCTGAGGGTGTTGAATTAATTCAAAACATTTTTGTAGATATCAGTGAAGAAAAGTATAAAGAAGCGATTTATAATCAAAATGTCTTTATTTTAAATGAATCATTATCCGCTTTAAGAACTGGTGTTGTTCATTGGGAAGATGGTAAAAAAGCGAAAATAATTTACTTGAGCAAATGTGTCTGTGATATTTTTGGTTATTCCCAAGATGAATATTCTCGCCTTTTGATGAATGGTAAAATATCTTCTTCTGTAAAATGGAGTGAATTAGGATTTGATGAGGAAAGATTGTTAACTTTTGGTAATCAGGAAGAAAAGGTTATTTCTCTGGAAAGAAAAAATGGTGAAAAAGTAATAGTCAGAGTTATCTTTTCTTTAAATATAAATAATGAAAATCAACTTAACTATCATGCCATGATTACTGATGTTACTGATCAAATAAAGAAGGATCAGGAAATGACTAGTAAGATAGAACTATATGAGAATCTTTTAGCAACAGCGAAGAGTATAATTTTTAGTTATGATAATGTGACAAAAATTATGAATTGTTCCCGAGTATCTCCAAAAGGAATTCAGGAGTTTTTAGTAGTTAATGATTTTCCAAATAAGGTTCAGGAAACAAAAAAAATTCACCCTGATTACAAAAAAGAATATATGAAAATAATGTTAACTGCCTACCAAAAGGAGCAAGAAGGATCTTATGATTTTTTGGGAAACGATCAAGGTAAGAGTTATACCTGGAAACGCTTGCTCTATAAAGTGATTAAGAATAGTGAAAACGATAATTATCGAGTTATTGGGCGGATATTAGATATTCAAGCCGATGTTGAGAAAGCCACTAAAATGAAAGAACGTGCTCAAAGGGATTTGATGAGTGGCTTATATAATCGTGTAGTCACTGAAGAATTGATGAAAGAGAGATTGAATTCTCTAAGAAAACAGGAAACTGTAGCCTTCTTTATGTTTGATATTGATCAATTTAAGGAGATAAATGATGAATATGGACATCTAGTCGGCGATAAAATGATATCAAAAATAGCCAATCTTTTAAAACAAAAATTTGGTAGTAAAGCTATAATTGGTCGCCTTGGTGGCGATGAATTTGCTGTTTTATCAGAGGTGGAGAACACCGAAGCTAAAGCTTTAGCAAAAGCTGAAGAGATTCTTAAGGGAACAAGAGAATTGAGCAAATCGATGAATTTAAAGTTTACCATAACCACAAGCATTGGAATTTCTTTTGCTCCTCGTGATGGAAAGAGCTTTAAAACTTTATTTATGAATGCTGATAAAGCGATGTACAAGGCTAAAAATGAGGGTAAAGATTGTTGTAAAATCTATAAAAGCTAGGAGTATGCCAAAAGGCATGCTCTTTTCGATTAAAATCCCGATAGGAAATATTTAACAGTATAATGATTAATAGTTTTATTCATATTGTCAGAAAGCCTTTACAAAATGTTGAATTTCTATTATAATATTATGGAATATATAAAAAAAGAGGATGAATATGGAACGAACTGTTGCAAAGTGCTTATTAGAAATAAAAGCAATATTTTTTGGGTTTTCGACGGAATATATCTCTTCTAAAGGTGAAAGGTTGCCAGTTTATTGCAATAATCGAGTAATTCTTTCTTATCCAAGAGTTAGAAAAGTAATAACAAAATGGTTGACCAATGTCATTAAAGAGACTTATCCGGATGCGGAGATGATAATCGGTACTTCAATTGCTGGAACATCATTTGCTGTTTTGATCAGTGATGCTTTAGGATTACCATCAGGATATGTTTTAGAAGCGAATGCTTCAAGTGCTTCTGAGGAGAGAATCAAAGAAGCTTTTAAGCCGGGGATTAAAATAGTTGTAATAGATGATACAATATGTACAGGAGTAACTCTTGTCAGTGTTGTTGAGACCTTGAGAAGATTTGGTTGTAATGTCTTAGGTGGGGTTTCATTGTTTTCTTATGAACTAGAAAAGACTGATAAAATGTTAGAGGATAAAGGAATAAAATACACAGCCTTGACTAATTTTGATACAGTCACATTAATTGGACAACAGACAGGGAAAATTAGTTATAATGAATATTTACAGGCTTTAAAGTTTAAAGAAGAACCGTTTACTGATAATTGGTATAAGAAATAAGAAAAGGAATTGCATGGAGACTCTAAAAATAGCTAAAGAAAAGGTAAAAATGATAGCCCATCGTGGAATTAGTGGGTTAGAAAAAGAAAATACAATGGCTGCTTTTATTGCAGCTGGAAATCGTAGTTATTATGGAACTGAATGCGATATCCACTTAACAAAAGATAATGTTTTTGTTGTCTGTCATGATAGTCACACGGGGAGAGTTTCTCCAATAAAAAAAATTATTAGTGAAACCACTTATGAAGAATTATCAAATATCTGTCTTTATGGATTTGAAAGTAAAACCACAAGATCATATTTACGTGTTCCAACACTGAAAGAATATTTGGAGACATCAAAAAAGTACGAGAAGCATTGTATTATTGAAATAAAATGTGATCTTGAAAAAAGGGATGTTGAGAAATTATTAAATGAGATTGACGAGTTTGAGTATATTGATAATGTGACCTTCATTTCATTTAATCTTGAGAATTTGAAGAAAATTCGTCGAGTGAATAAAAAAATTCAACTACAATATTTAACATCAACATTTACCAAAGAATTACCAGAATTGTGTAAGAAAGAAAAGGTTGATATCGATATAAATTATCAGGAGTTGACACAAGAAGCGGTTAATGACTTTCATAATTTAAATATTAAGGTCAATGCCTGGACGGTTAACAATCCTATTGAAGCCTTGATTTTGGTTTCATGGGATGTTGATTTTATCACAACCAATATTCTTGAATAGGCTTTTGGAATAGGATTATTCCAGAAGCTTTTTTTATTTGATGGGCTAGTTATATAATGAAATAATATCTACGAAAAGCTTTTACAAGATAAGTATGAATGTGATATAATAACTAATCGAGGTGATATTTATGAGTTTATACCAGAAGGATTATCAAGTATACAAAGCCATTAATCAGGAGCTTAAGAGACAACAAGATAATATTGAGCTTATAGCTTCTGAAAATTTTGTTTCCAAGGAAGTAATGGAGGCACAAGGTTCAATAATGACGAATAAATATGCAGAGGGGTATCCTAGTGCTCGCTATTACAGTGGTTGCGAGAACGTTGATATTGTTGAAAGATTGGCAATTGAAAGACTTAAAAAGCTGTTTGGAGCAAAGTATGCCAATGTTCAGCCTCATTCAGGGTCACAGGCTAATATGGGAGCATATCGGGCAATACTTAAGAGTAAAGATGTGGTTTTGGGAATGGCTCTTGATCAAGGTGGTCATTTAACCCATGGACATCCATTAAATTTTTCTGGAATTGATTATAAATTTATACCATATTATGTAAACAAAGAGACAGAAGAAATAGATTATGAAGAATTAGAAAAAACAGCCATTCTAGAGAAGCCTGCTTTAATAGTTGCTGGAGCAAGTGCTTACTCAAGAAAAATAGATTTTAAGAGATTTAAAGAAATTTCTGATCTTGTTGGAGCAAAGTTAATGGTAGACATGGCTCATATTGCCGGTCTTGTTGCTGCTGGGCTTCACCAAAATCCAGTATTATATGCTGATATTGTTACAAGCACTACCCATAAGACACTAAGAGGCCCTCGTGGAGGAGTAATCCTGACAAACAATGAAGAAATAGCTAAAAAAATAGACAAGACTATTTTCCCAGGAATTCAGGGAGGACCATTGATGCATGTTATAGCTGCCAAGGCTGTGGCTTTTAAAGAAGCCTTAAGAGAGGATTTTATTACCTATCAAAAACAAGTAATTGCTAATGCTAAAACCTTAGCCGATGAGCTGATGAAAAGGGGACTAATATTAGTTGCGAAGGGAACTGATAACCATTTGTTGATTGTAAACACTAAAAAATCTTTTGGTATGACTGGTAAAAAAGCGGCTAATATTTTAGATAGTGTCGGAATAACCTGCAACAAAAACACTGTTCCTTATGATACTGAAAAACCAATGGTTACTAGTGGTATCAGGATTGGAACTGCAGCTGTAACAACTAGAGGATTTAAGGAAAAGGAAATGTCTAAAGTAGCTGAGTTAATTGATAGGGCTTTAAGAAACTATGATAACTCAGAAGAACTAGAAGTGATTAAAAGGGAAGTTAGAGAACTGACCACAGCCTTTCCTCTTTACAAATAGGGATTTTGGCAATCTTTAAAAATAATTCTTTATTTTATTGGTAAATTATGGTAGTATAAAGAAAAGAATTGGGTGAGGGAAACTTTATTGTTGGACACACTCTTCATCTTTATGAAGAACAATGGAGGAGAATATGAGATATAGAATTGAGAAGGATTCTCTTGGCGAAAAAATAATTCCAGCTGAATCTTATTTTGGAATTCAAACACTGCGTTCAAAAGAACTGTTCCAAATTACTAAACATGGGCAATGTCGTCAGAACATTAAAGCATTCGCTCATGTTAAAAAAGCATCAGCAAAAACGAACTATGAGTTTGATTTTATTTCAAAAGAAAAAGCTGAAGCTATCAGTTTAAGCGCTGATGAAATATTAAATGGACGATTACATGGCCAATTCATAACCGATTCAATACAGGATGGTTATGGAATGGGAATGAATATGAACGCCTGTGAAGTAATTGCTAATCGTGCTAATGAAATGATGGGCGGTGAAAAAGGTCGCTATGATAGAGTTGACCCCAATAAAGATGTCAATCTTAATCAGGATAATGAAGAAGTTGTTGTTTTGACAGGGAAAATAACCACCATTAGGTTGGTCAAAAAATTACTGACCGAAGGCAAAAAATTATCAAATGCCTATTATGAAAAGATTGAGCAATTAGAATTAAAAAAAGATGATGAAAAATCTTTAGGATATCAACTAGCTTCCTTTGCTAGCCTGTTGGACAAGGATTTAAAGCGTTTGGATAAAGCTCTTGATTCTATGCTAGAGATTCATTTTGGGGCAGCATTAGACATTAGTGATGAGCATCGTCGTGAGGAGTATCTCAAAAAATTTGTCAAGAATTTGAGTTTATCAAACAGCGAAAGTTATTTCTACGCAAAGAATCAATATGATTCTAGCAGAAGTTTGAACTGCTTTATGATGGTTTCTTCAATTTTAAAAAATCTAATCATTAATTTTTCGAAGGCAGCCAGTGATTTAAAAGCCATGTCCAATAGAGGAGAAATTAAGATACCTCAGGTTCAGGACTTCTTAACATTTCAGGATGTCAATGTTGTTTTAGATATGGTTAGGCAAATATCTTTTTACATAATGGGTAATGATTTGACCATTTCTCGCGCTGTTGAAGAGGGAGAACTAGAAATAAATGTCTTCAAGCCGATGATATTTGCTTGTCTATTTGAAAGTACAAATTTAATCAGAAGAACAATCAGAACGGTTAGAGAAAAAGTTGTAGAACCAATGACCTTATAAAACATCTTTTGGTTATTAGGATTAACGTTTAAAATAATTAATTTCAGGAATAAACTTTGTAAATCTAAGTAGAGTAAAAAAAGGCCTTATGACAAGGCCTTCTTTTTATATCAATAAAAGATTATATTTAATTTTTAAAAGTAATTTTATAAAACAAATTTGAACATTACTAAAGCTTCTTTATAATTTTGAGTTTGGTAAGCAATTCTATCACTACCGATAAGTTTACATCCAGGGAAGAATGAATTTCGGTAGGCATCTGTTTGTTTCTTATATTGAACTTCGATATCAAAATTACTAGGTAAATAAACTAGGTTATTTTTTAAATCTCTAGTAAGGGATTTATAGACTCCTTCTTCAATTTCACGACAAGTTATATTTGGATGTTTAGAAATAACAGCATTGAATCGTCCCTCTTTACTGGCAACTGTTTCAATATTTGGATTTATTTCCTTAACCAGATTTGTTAAATTGGCATCTCCACTTAAGAAAGCAACAGGAACTTTTAAGGTAGAGGCATAGTAAGAATTGATAGTAAATTCACTAGCAATTATGCCATTTATTTTGATATGATGAATATGGGTATTCATCGTGTGCGATAGAGGGTTTCCACTAGAACGAGAAGGGCTATGATAACCGATAAAAATAACGGCATCAAAAGTATTATCCAGTCCTGCCATCATACTGCAAGGAATTCCTTCCCAACCACGATGAAGTTTAACCTCTTCAGGTAAATCTAATATATCCAGATTTCTAGCACTATCGTGGGCATCTTTAATTACAATTTCTGTAGCTCCAGCTTTGATTGCTCCAGCGCATGCGGCTTTTACCTCTCGCTGTAATTCTGATTGAAATTCTTTATATTTTGGACTTGAAGAATCGGTTTCTTCCCAATTACAAATTCCATTTACTCCTTCAATATCAACACTCATATAAACTTTCATTTTCTCAACTCCTCCTGACATTTACTATTTAATTATACATTAAAATTCGGATAAATAAAATAAATATTTTATTTATTAAGGAAATTATGGTATAATATAATTACATTTTGGAGGTAAATAATGGAAAAAATTAAATTGCGTACTAAGTTTGATTATAGGACTATGAAATATTGTAATATGTATTTATTAACATATAAGAGAAAAAGCTATATAATGTATATCTTTTTAATTCTTTTAGCTCTTGGAGCAAGTGTGTATTTTGCTTTTTTTAATAATCCAGCAAACTATTTGATGGCGGGATTGTTTGTTTTGGTGAGTGTTTATGTTGGTTATCAAGCTTTGTCAGTTGAAAAGGCTTTGGATAAACATCTTGTCAGCTTCTTTTATAATAGACCTATTGTTGAACAAATTATTGAGATAGATGAAGATAAGATAACAATTACTGCTTCTTCACGTCCAAACGAACCACAGGTATATGATTGGAGTTTTGTCAGCGAAATTCATGAAATTCCTCAATACTATATGTTGTTTGTTGGAAAGAACACGCCTGTGATTATTGATAGAAGCATAGATGCTTTAATAGAAGGTTCTTTTGAAGATTTGGCTCGTCTTATCAAGGAAAAGGCTGAGACAAAACCATATAAGGTTGTTGATAAGAATATTATTAAAAAGCCAATAACTTATGTTCACAAATATATTGAACCAAAACAAAACATTGATGAAGCAGAAGTATTCACTGATGAAGCAATTGATGATGAAACTAAAGAGGATGCTGAAGTTGTTGAAGTAGTCGAAGAAGAAATCGTTGAGGAAGAAAAAAACGAAGAGAAATGAAAATAAAAATAAGTGCTAATTTTTCAGAACCAAGGGCAAAAACATTTTTTAGGTTCCATCTTTTAAGAAGAGCGAAAATAAGATATGGTTATTATGCTGTTTCGTTGTTTCTTATATTGATTAGTACTTTTTGTATGTTTATTCTAAATGAAGACATTATCGCTACTATTATTTTTGCAGCGGGGATTGCTGTTCTAATCATCTGGCCGATACAAGTCCAAGCAATGGTGAAAAAGATAATCGCTAGTAATCAAATAAGTGGAGCAAAGTATATCATCACTTTCGATGATGATAAATTAACCTATGATTTAGAGGGTAATATCCGTGAATATCAATGGAAAGACATTGATAGTGTTTGTGAGACAGATGATTGTTTATATGTTTATACAGATCCTAATAGGGCTGTAATCATTCCCAAATTTGCTATGTTAAAGGATTCTAGAGAAGAATTAATTTCTTTTTTAAAGAGTAATGTTATATATAGAAAATATCGCTTTAAGCAGAAAGTAGAAGATTAGATCATGAAAAAAATTCTCATTTTTTTAGGGATATTATTAATATTGCTACTAGGGTTTACGACATTAGATGGTATTGCTTTAGTTATATTCCTATTAGTAATTTTTCCTTTGGTCTTTTTCTATTTACCAGTTATACTACGAATAGAGAAAAAAGAAGAATTGACTGATGAAGCTAAAAAAGAAAGAGATAGGAATGATCGCTTTTCAAGGTGGGAGTGATATGGTTGATAACTTCCCAATATTGTATGAAGATAACCACATTATTGTCGTTGTAAAGCCAGAAAATGTTTTATCGCAGGAAGACATTACCGAAGATGATGATATGCTTAGTATTGTTAAAAAATACTTGAAAGAGAAATATCAGAAACCAGGGAATGTTTATCTAGGACTCGTCCATCGCTTAGACCGAAGGGTTGGAGGGGTCATGATTTTTGCAAAAACATCAAAAGCTGCTAGTCGTTTGAGTGAGGATATCAGGAATCATAATTTTCATAAAGAATATTATGCAATAGTAAAGGGTAAAATAGATAAATCAGGATCTTTAACTGATTATGTCATTAAAGAAGAATCTGAAAAAAACCATAAGGCAATGATTGTAAATAAAGATACAACGAATGCTAAAAGAGCAATTTTAGATTATCAATTTATTAAAGGCTTTAAAATCAAAGATATTGATTTCACTTTAATAAAAATTAATCTCATAACAGGAAGGTATAATCAAATTCGTTTACAGTTATCAAATTTCGGTTATCCAATAGTTGATGATTATAAATACGGTTATACTGGTGAAAACTTTAATGATATGTTAGGACTTTGGTGTTACAAAATAAGATTTAATCATCCTGTATTAAAGAGAGAAATGGAATTTTCTTATATAATAAAGGATGGGATTTGGAGTTTTATATGAAATCAAGAAGAAAATTTTTAGGATTAGCCACTTTTATTATTATTATTTGTTTTATCTTACTATATAGTGTCATCAGTAATTCTTCAATAAAAATTGAAGCATATGATGCCATTATCGATGTTGATGAATCAGGAAATATGACAGTTGTTGAAACATGGACAATTGATTATCCAACGGGATATAATGTTCGTTTCCGTGATTTGAAATTTTCAAAAGATCACTTAAACAATCCTCTTCTTGAGGGATTGGATTATTCTGATGATAAGGCCTCTCTTGAATTAAATACTGTTGGTGTTCGTGTGTCCTATATTGACGGAGATGATGTTGTTGATGTCACTGATGATATTGAAATAGGCTATTCCTTTAATGGCGATAATGATGAATTAGGGGAACCAATTGAGTGTTATCCAGATACTTATGAATGTGAATCAGTCTTTGTCAATTTAACCGCTATTGGTGGTATGAAAGAAAAGATGGTTTTTGAATATACTTATACTATAAATGGAGCAGTTACAGCTTACGATGATATTGCTGAACTGAATTGGGTATTATTTAAAGATGTAGAAGCAAAGGTAAAGGAAGCAAATGTAAAAATAAACCTTTATACTAATAGCGATTTAGATTCTTTAAGGGTATGGGGACACGGATTGTCTAATGGAAACATTGATATAACATCGGTAAAAGAGATAAACATCGGAGCTAGAAATATCTCGACTGATGAAGAATTAGAACTAAGAATATTGATGAATAAGATGGCAGTAGCTAATATTTCTTCAAACAACACTATTGCTGGTGCTATGGAAGATAAGATTATATCCTATGAAGAAAATTTAGCCAGAGAAACAAATAGAGCTAATATTATTGCAAAGATGATAAACTTGTTGACTTTGTTATTACTTTTACTGATGATATACATAATTTTAAAAGTATATAAAAAGTATGATAAAGAATACACACCAGAATTTTCGGGAATATATTATCGCGAATTACCATATGATTATAGTCCAGCTGAGATGAGTTATCTATATTATTTTGGAAAGACAAATGATGAGGATGCTACAGCCACACTTCTAGACTTAGTCAGAAGAAAATATTTGAAAATAGAAGTAGTTCCTTCTAGTGAAAAGAGGAAAGAGGCTAATATGCAGATTTCCTTGGAAACAGGTCAAGACTTTTCAACGCTTTTACCACATGAAGCTCATATAATTAACTGGTTCATTAAGACTATTGGTGATGGCGAGAAGGTAACTATAGAACAAATAGAAAAATATGGTAAGAAGAGCTATAGTGAGGCTAATGTTTTTGCTAAGCAGGGAGAGGCTTTCAAACAAAAAGTCAAAATAGCTGGTTCAAAACATGACTTTTTTGAAAATGCTGCTGAAAGAGCCAAGGATAAGGCTCAGGGATATGCCTTTATTCCAATCGCTTTTGCTATTATTTGTTGGCTGATAGTTCCAATGTTCAATGTTGATGCTACTGTTAATGGAATAATTTCTCTAGTAATCGGTATTTCTTACATGGTATATTTATGGTCAATTAAGAGAAGAAGTAAAAATGGAAATGAAGAGTTTGCAAAATGGAAAGCTTTTAAAAGATTTTTAGAGGAATTCAGTTCGATGAAGGATTATCCTATTCCGAGTATTATTGTTTGGGAGCATTATTTAGTCTATGCAACATCTTTAAGGATTGCTGATAAAGTAATGGATCAACTGCGCATAAAATTGCCAGATATCAATACTGAAGAAAGTGGAGCAACATTTTTATCGCAAAGATACTATGTTCCTGGATTCTACTATGGATATATGTTTGGTAGAATATCAACTTCAGTATCAGTAGCAAGAAACAACTCAATAAGTACGATTTCTAATCATAACATGGCAGGTGCTTCTGGTAGAGGAGGAGGCTTTAGTGGTGGCTCATCCTTTGGTGGTGGCGGCGGCGGAGCAAGAAGTCGTTAAATATAAAATATGAAAATGGAGGAATAAGTATGTTTTTAACAGTTGGTGGAACTATTGCGATTATTGCAGTAGTGTTGGTAGTTGTAGTATTAGTAGCTTATATCATTAGTGCTTACAACACCTTAGTACAATTAAGGAATAAAGTTAAAAATCAATGGCATCAAATTGATGTTCAATTAAAGAGAAGGTTTGATATGATTCCTAATCTTGTTGAAACAGTTAAGGGTTATGCTAAGCACGAGGAATCAATCTTCGGAGAATTTGCGAAGGCAAGAGGATTATATGCTCAAGCTTCTCAAAGTGGAAATGTTGCTGAAATGGCAGAGGCTAATAAGGGATTAGGTGGCGCTTTAAGTAGATTATTAGTTGTTCAGGAGAGATATCCTGAATTACAAGCCAATACTAATTTTCAACAGATGATGAAGGATTTAAAAGAAACAGAGGATAAAATTGCTTATCAAAGACAATTCTATAACGATGTTGTTCAGATCAATAACAACAAAATTGAAATGTTCCCAAGCAATATAATTGCAAAAATGTTTAATTTTAAAGCAGCTGAATTCTTTACACTAACAGAAGAAGCTCAAAGAGAAGCTCCAAAAGTAGCTTTCTAAAAAAAGTAGCATGTGAAAATCACATGCTTTTAATATTTAAACTAGATATTTATAGCATTGATTTAGCGCATTTTACTTGTGAGAACTTTTTCATAAGAAAAGTATAGCGACTATTGTTATAAAATGGTATAATCATCTCATGTTGAAAGGATTAAAGATATGAATTTATTAGAAGAAAGAATAAAAAAAGACGGAAAAGTGATAAACAACGAGATATTAAAAGTTGATAGTTTCCTAAATCATCAAATTGATGTTGAATTACTAAATAAAGTTTGCAAAGAACTAGCTAGTAAATTTAATGGTGTTGATAAAATAATAACAGTGGAAACAAGTGGTATTGCTTATGCTGTTGGTATTTCTCAACATTTAGGTAATGTTCCAGTAGTCTTTGCAAAGAAATCAAAATCACTCATTACTGATGAGAAAAACCTTTATGTAAAAGAGGTGAAATCTTTTACTAGAAAGACTTCTAGTCAAATATATATCGATAAGTCCTATATCAAAGAGAATGAAAGATGCTTAATTGTTGATGATTTTTTAGCGGAGGGAAATGCCACTATGGGACTAGTCGCTATTTGTGAAAATGCTAAAGCAGTTATAACTGGTGTAGCAATTGTTATTGAAAAGAAATTTCAAGGTGGACGTAAGAGAATATTAGAAAAAGGAATTCACTTGGAATCGATGGCTGTCATTGAAAAATTCGTGAATAATGAGGTTATATTTGCTGAAAAGTAAATATAATCTTTTTTTATAAAAAATACAAACGCTTTTATTCAAAAATGTCTTGAGATTTTTATCTGATTCTTTTATAATATAGACATCAGGTAATTCATCCTGATATTCGTATAATTGCCTAATTGGAGGAAAGTCTCTACGCTGAACCGTATAATTCAGCACTACGAATTAAAGATATTCTTTTAATGATCTTTGATAATATCAAGGCTTTTCTTTTTTTATTGGTCTATTGCGAGATAAAAAAAGGAGAAAAAAATGAAAAAAAGTTTATTAATTGTTTTGACCGTATTTGCTATGGTTTTTTGTCTAACAGCCACTGGTTGTACTAAAGATGATGACACATTAAAGATTGGCATTATTTTAGTAGGCGATGAAACAGAAGGTTATTCTAAGGCCCATATGGATGGAATTAGCGAAGCTATTACTGCTAATGGACTTGAAGAAAACCAAGTAATTTACAAAAAGAGAGTTGCAGAGGACAGCACTTGTGCTGATGCTGCGGAGGATTTAATTTCTGCTGGATGTACATTAATTATTTCTAACAGCTATAGTCATCAAGATTATATCTATTCTGTTGCTAAGAAATATCCTAACGTTACATTTGTTGCCGCAACTGGTGATTATGCAGCTATTTCTGGATTATCTAATTTTAAAAATGCGTTTACAAATGTTTACGAATCACGTTATGTAAGTGGTATCGTTGCTGGTATGAAAATAGCAGAACTAGATGCTGCTGGTAAAATTACTTCTGCTAATTTAGATGCTGATGGAAAAGTTAAAGTTGGTTATGTTGGTGCTTTCACTTATGCTGAAGTTATTTCAGGATACACTGCTTTCTTCTTAGGTATCCAATCTGTATATGCTAATGTTTCTATGGAAGTACAATTTACTGATAGCTGGTTCAATATTGATAAAGAGGCTGCTGCCGCTGAAGTTTTAGTTAATGATGGTTGTGTTATTATTGGCCAACATGCTGATTCTACTGGTGCTCCAAGTAAAGTTCAACAATTACTTAGCAACGGTAAAGTATGTTATTCAATTGGTTATAATGTTGATATGTTAGGTGTTGCTAATGAAGCAGCATTGACTAGTGCAACAAATGTTTGGGGTAAGTATTACACTTATGCTTTCAAACAAGCTATTGCTGGAGAAGAAATCGATACTGACTGGGCTAAAGGATATGCTGATGGCGCTGTTGCTATTACTACATTAGGTAGTTCTTGTGCTGCTGGTACAGCTGCAAAGGTTAGCGAAGCTGAAGATGCATTCAAAGCTGGTACATTACATGTATTTGATGTCTCTAAATTCACAGTTGGTGGAGAAAAAATTACTTCTCATGATTTTGATTTCTCATATAGAGATTGGAGTAATGGTGGTAAAGTTGTTTTCCAAGGAGAAACAAAGAACGTGATTAAGACAAGTGGTTCTGTAAGTTATTTTGAAGAATCAACTTTGAGATCTGCCCCATATTTTGATTTAAAAATTGATGGTATCATTTGGTTAAATAAATAGTAAGATAATATATAGGGGACCAGACTCGTAATGGGTCCCCTATATCTATTTAATATGAGGAAAAAATGAATGCAAAAAGCAATTGAATTGACTAATATAACGAAGACTTTTGGCGATGTCATCGCCAATAAAGATATAAATTTAACAATAAAAAAGGGAGAAATACTTGCCCTTTTAGGTGAAAATGGTAGTGGGAAAACTACCCTACTAAATATTTTGTCAGGTATATATTATCCAGATAATGGGAAAATATTTATCGATGGAAAAGAGGTTAAAATCAATTCCCCTAAAGATGCTTTTAATATGGGAATTGGAATGGTCCATCAGCATTTTAAATTGATAGATGTTTTTAGTGCTTGTGAGAATATCATCTTAGGATTAAATGATGGTTTTCTTTGCAATATGAAAAAACACAAGAAAAATATCGATGCTCTTGCGAAAAAATATGGTTTTATCATTGATTTGGATAAGAAAGTTTTTGATATGTCCATTTCGGAGAAACAAACTATAGAAATTGTGAAACAATTATATCGGGGAACTGACTTTCTAATTTTAGATGAACCAACAGCTGTTTTAACCCCTCAAGAAATCATACAATTATTCAAAGTTTTAAAAGTTATGAAAAATGATGGTAAATCAATCATTATTATTACCCATAAATTACAAGAAGTACTATCAATTTCTGATCGCGTTTCTGTTTTGAGAAAAGGCGAATTAGTAGGAACAGTAGATACAAAAGATGCTACAAAAGAAAGCCTAACAGAAATGATGGTTGGAGAAAAAGTTATCCTGAATATTGAGAGATCGACCCCAACAAATGTTACAAAAAGACTTGAAATATCCCATCTTAATTGTATTCACCGAACTGGTGTTCATGCCTTAAAGGATGTTTCCTTTGATCTCAATGCTGGAGAAATCTTAGGTGTCGCAGGTATTGCTGGTAGTGGTCAGAGGGAATTACTCGAAGCCATTGCTGGAGTTCAACACTGCAAAGCAGGATCATCAATTATTTATTATGATCCAATCAGTGGTAAAGAAGAACAGTTAATTGGGAAGAATCCAAAGGAAATAAAAAAACTAGGAATTTCCTTCTCTTTTGTTCCTGAGGATCGTCTTGGCATGGGATTAATCGGTAATATGGATATTATTGATAATATGATGTTGAGAAGTTATGAAAATGGCAAAACACCTTTTTTAGAATACAAGGAGCCAACGATTTTAGCAAAGGATGTCAAGGATAAATTAGAAGTTATTACTCCTTCAATCCATACCAAAATAAGAAAATTATCTGGTGGTAATGTCCAAAAAGTTTTAGTAGGTAGAGAAATAGCTAGTTTTCCTAAAGTCCTAATGACGGCTTATGCTGTTCGGGGACTGGACATTAATACATCATATACTATATATAATATAATGAATGACGAAAAGAAGTCAGGAACTGCTGTTTTGTATGTTGGTGAGGATTTAGACGTGTTACTAGCTCTATGTGATCGGATAATGGTCATTTGCAATGGCCGAATAACAGGAATTGTTGATGCTAGAACTAGCGATAAACAAACAATTGGCCATTTGATGACCAATAATGAAATAAGTGGTGAAGAAAATGAATAAAATTAAAAAAGAGCCATTTATTCGTATTACGAAAAACAATAACGTTTCGCTTAATAAACGAATTTTAATAAGAGTTATTGCTATAGGAATTGCCCTAATTATTTCAACTATTTTTATTGTTGTTGTTTCCGGGAAGAATCCTTTCCCAGCATTTGGTTATTTATTCTCTGGTTCATTTGGGAACACAAATAAATTCTTTGGTTTTTTAAAGGAAGTTATTCTCTTGCTTGGAATTTCAATAGCACTAGTACCAGCCTATAAAATGAAGTTTTGGAATGTTGGAGCTCAAGGACAAATCTTAATGGGTGCCTTGATGAGTGCTATCGTCATGATTTATTGTTCTTCCCTACCAAATTGGTTGTTGTTAATAATGATTTTCTTAGCATCATTAGTTGGAGGAGCACTTTGGGGATTCCTTCCTGGTTTCTTTAAGGCTAAATTTCATACAAATGAAACTCTATTCACTCTGATGATGAATTATATCGCAATTCAATTGGTGAGTTTTGCAACCGAAAACTGGAGAGGGCCAAAAGCCTCAATAGGTATAATAAATGTTGTAAATGGAGAGGGTTGGCTACCAACAATTGGATCTAGTATAGGAAAAGATATTTTTATTCCTCTGCTAGTCATTGGATTACTAGTAGTAGTTATGTATTTTTATATGAAAAAGACAAAGCAGGGGTATGAAATAACTGTTATCGGTGAAAGCAGAAATACTGCTAAGTATGTTGGAATAAAATATAAATGGGTTATTGTCCGTACTTTGATAATTTCTGGTGCTTTATGTGGTTTGATTGGCTTCTTTTATGTAGCTGGTTTTGACCATACAATATCCGCTGCAACATCTGGTTCCTATGGCTTTACAGCAATCATTGTTGCTTGGTTGGGTAATTTTAATCCAATATTAATGATTGTCTATGCTATCTTGATAGTCTTTTTAAATAAAGGAGCGATAAATTTAAAAAATGTCGCTTATTCACCAAATTTGAATGAATACTCATGTGAGTTTATCGTATTGGTAATAATTATTGCCATTATGTTATCAAAATTCTTCATCGAGTATCGCTTGGTTTTTAATTTTCCTAAGAAACATAAATTAAAGACTGATGAAGAAATAACTTCTAAGGAGGTTAAATAATATGGATAATATTATTTCTTGGATTTGTTTATCTGGTGTTTTCTCAACAATTTGTATTTTTGCATCTTGTGGGGAAATATTAACTGAAAAATCAGGGCATCTAAATTTAGGTGTTCCAGGTATTATGTATTTGAGTGGATTCGTCAGTTATTTTGCGGTCTATAGTTATGAAAAATCATGCGAAGATCCTAACAAATTTTTAATAATAGTAATCGCTATTTCAGTGGCTTTGGTAGTTGGAGCCTTGCTTGGTGGACTATACAGTATTATGTGTGTAACATTCAAATGTAATCAGAATGTTACGGGACTTGTCATTACAAGTTTTGGTATTGGATTTGGAAAATTTTTATCTTCAATGGCAGGCCTAACAGATACAAAAGCTATAATAAGTGGAGGAGTTTTTATCGAAGGTATTCCCCTATTGAAAGATATTCCTTTTTTGGGAAAACTATTCTTTAATTTTGGTTTAATGACCTATATCGGCATTATTGTTGCTGTTCTAGTCTACTTGTTTCTAAAGAAAACAAGATGTGGGCTAAATTTAAAAGCTGTTGGTGAATCAGCTGCAGTTGCTGATGCGGCAGGAATAAATGTCAATAGATACAAGTACTTAGCAACAATTATTGGTTGTAGTTTCTGTGGTTTAGCTGGTATGGTATATGTTCTTCAATATGGTGGTGGCCTGTGGTCAACAAACAATAATATTGAAGCCATTGGCTGGTTAGCTATAGCTTTAGTTATTTTTGCTTCATGGAAAACAATAAGACTTCTATGGGCAGCATTATTATTCGGATTATTGTTCTGGGCTTATAATTTCTTGCCTGTTATCTTACCGATAGCATCATTTTCTGGTTCTTCAGAAATAATCAAGATGTTGCCTTATGTTGTTACAATTATTGTTTTGATCGCTAATAGCGTAAAGAAGAGTAAACTAAATCAACCGCCTTCGTCGCTTGGTATACCATATTACCGCGAAGAAAGATAATTTTTTTGTTATAAAAAAGTAGTAATTAGTAAGAGAGATATCTCTTACTTTTTCTATTGGGGAATATTATATAAAAAACGCAACAAAAAAAGCCTCTATAATAGAGGCTAGATTTTTTATTTTTCCTTTTTTTCTAAACGCTTGTTGAACTTTTCAACACGACCTGCAGCTTGAACAAATTTTTGTTGTCCAGTGTAGAAAGGATGACATTTAGCACAAGTATCAACACGCATTTCTTTTAATACTGATCCAGTTTCAAATGTATTACCACAAGTAGTACAAACAACAGTAATTTTGTTGTATTTTGGGTGAATTCCTTTTTTCATAGTTTTCGCTCCTTCCGCCATAGTTTCTATCAACCATAGTAAGTTTCTTGATATATTATACAATAAATTCATAAGAAAGTCAAGAAATAAAAAAGTATTTCAACACTGGTTCTCACTTATAAACCACTTTAAAATTTTCAAAGACGACTTCCATATCATCGGAAAAGGAAAAACTATTTTTTTCTCCTTCCTTTGTGAAGAATTTCCTGTGATTATTCTGCCAAGATTCAAGGCATTCATCCTCCCCCTCTTGCGAACATATTTCATATGTCATTTCTTTGAAGGGAATAATTATAACTTTTGTTGTCATGATAACGCATTTAGGAACATCGTTTTCATCGAGAACGATACTGTAATCTCCTGGTTTAGGAAGAGGGGTGTTTGTCATTTCATAAAGAGGCTTTGCCGAGGCGGTAGCTCTCTTTTTACCATCGATGACGAGATCAAGTAATTCTTTTGCCTGAATTTTATTAGATCCAAAAGAAAAAGCCTCATAATATAAGGTAGATTTTTTTAAATTGTTTTTCGTAAGAAAACTATACCAATAATTATTAATTATCTCATTCATGAGGTTCACCCTAGTTTTATTATATACATATTTTAAATTATTGTAAAGACAAATAGATTAAAAAGAATGACGATTTCCCAGGACAAAATTTTGAAAAAGGCTTTATATAATTGAGATAATATTGTATAATATATATGTAAAAAAATGCAAAGGAGAACTACAATGGATTTGCAATTAAAAGATGGCTGGATTGAAGTTATCGCTGGTAGCATGTATGCTGGTAAAACAGAAGAGTTGTTGAGAAGAGTTAGAAGAATAGAATATGCCAAGAAAAATGTCATAGTATTCAAGCCTAAAATTGACAATCGCTATAGTGATTGTGAAGTTGTATCACACAATAATGGAAGAACAAAATCGGTTAATGTTTCTAAAGCTTCTGAGATTGCTCAGTATTTAAGCCAACCGCTTCCTTATGCCATAGCCATTGATGAGGTTCAATTCTTAGATGATGGGGTTATTGATGTCTGTGAAAGATTTGCTAACAAGGGTGTCAGAGTTATTGTTGCTGGTCTTGACCGTGATTTTCGAGGAGAGCCTTTTGGGGTAATGCCTAAATTACTCGCTCGTGCTGAATATGTAACAAAACTAGCAGCTATTTGTAGTGTTTGTGGAGCCCCAGCAACAAGGACACAGAGACTGATAAATGGTTCACCAGCTAACTATAATGATCCAATCATTCTAGTCGGTGCAAAAGAACAATATGAAGCTCGTTGTCGTCATTGTCATGTTGTTCCTGGTAAGAAGTATGATTAAGAATGATGAGTATTATATAAAAATAGCGATAAAAGAAGCGCAAAAAGCTTTTATCAAGAAAGAGGTTCCTGTTGGAGCGGTTTTGGTGAAGGATAATAAGATTATTGCCCGTGCTCATAATTTAATAGAGACAAAAAATAATGCTTTGTATCATGCTGAAATAAATGTTATTAACAAAGCTATCAAAAAACTAGGGCAAAAATTTCTTAATGATAGTATTTTGTATGTTACGCTTGAACCATGTCTGATGTGTGCTGGTGCTATACAACTAGCAAGAATTAAAAAAGTGGTTTATAGTGCCAAAGAACCTAAATTCGGATGTTTATCCAGTCAAGGAAATGCCTATCAAACATTTAAAGGAAATCACAATGTAGAGATAGTTGGGGGATTATTAGAAGAAGTTACATCAAAAATGATGAAAGATTTTTTTATAGTAATAAGAGATAGTAAGCTATGATATTACCTTGCAATTTATCAATACATATATTATAATAGTTAGGTAATAATCTCGCTTTAAGTACCTATATTCAATATCAGGCAACGAATCAGGTCAGGTCGTGATTGAAGCAGCCTTAAGTTCAACTTGGTATGTGAGTATAGGTACTTAAGGTGAGATTTCATAGATTTAGAAAACTCTTATAAATTAAGAGTTTTTATTTTGGAGAAGAACATATGTTTAAAGTTGGAAATGTTGAAATAAATAATCAAATAGTTTTAGCCCCTCTTGCAGGGTATACCAATAAGGCATATCGCAAGATAATCAAGAAATTTGGGGTGGGACTTGTATTTACCGAGATGATAAGTGCCAAAGGCTTAATATACGATAATGATAAAACATGGGAGTTAACCGACATCGATAAAGATGAACATCCAATTGCCGTTCAGTTATTTGGTGGGAATGCTACGGATTTGGTCAAAGCGGCAGTCATGATTGACCAGAGGAGTAAAGCAGATATCATCGATATCAATATGGGCTGTCCGGTAAAAAAGGTGATAAAGGCTGATTCAGGAGCAAAGATGCTTCTAGATATCAACAAGGCATATGATATAGTTCATCAGGTCGTTTTAGCTGTTACAAAACCAGTAAGTGTTAAAATTAGAGCGGGTTGGGATCATAAAAGTATTAACTGTGTTGAATTTGCAAAAGCCATGGAAAAAGCTGGAGCTTCAATGATAACAATTCATGGAAGAACAAAAACCGACTTATATGGGGGAAAAGTAAATTTAGACTATATAAAAAAAGTTAAGGATAGTGTTAAAATACCAGTTATTGGTAATGGTGATATTAAAAATATTAATGATGCCCGGATAATGTTTGAGTACACTGGGGTTGATGCTGTAATGATTGGACGAGGAACATTTGGAAATCCTTGGTTGATGCGCGATTTAGTTGACTATTTCTCTGGCAGAACAACGGATGCTCCACCAACAAAATTGGAGAAAGTAGCGATGATTAAGGAGCACTTTGAAGAGTTATTAAAGATAAAATCGGAAAAGATTGCTGTTTTAGAGATGAGAACATTAGCTGCCTGGTATGTTAAGGGATTTAGTTATGCTAAGGAGTTTAAAAGCAAATTACTGGGAATTAAAACAAAAGATGAAATGAATTTATTGATTGAAGAATTAGAGAGAAGCATAAACGAGGAAAAATAAATGAGAACAAAATCAATGTCAGTTAAAGATAATGTATTATATATGGGAGAACATCGCCTACAGGATTTAGCAAAGGAATATGGAACTCCACTTTATGTTTATGATGAAATTGGAATAAATGATAAGATAAGAAAATTTAAGGATAATTTTAACAGTGAAAAATTTAACTGTGAAGTTGTCTATGCTTCTAAAGCATTTATCGCTCCATATCTTTGTAAGATTTTAGAAAAGAATGATTTAAGTATCGATTCAGTTAGCGAGGGAGATCTTTACTTGCTCAAAAAAAGTGGTTTTCCGATGAATAAAGTCGTAGCTCACGGGAATAACAAATTGATGAATGAACTGATTATGGCTCTTGATTATGGTGTTGAATACTTGGTTGTTGATAACCTAACAGAACTTTTACGCTTGGAGTATTTAGCAAGTCGCAAAAAGAAAAAACTAAAGACATTAATTAGGATTAATCCTGGCATTGAAGCTCATACTCATGCTTATATAGAGACATCACTTCTGAGTTCAAAATTTGGCGAGTCAATACATGCAACAGATATCTTGGAACAAATGGTTGAGGTATATCGAAATTCAGAGTATTTGACTTTAGAAGGATTCCATGCCCATATTGGTTCACAAATAAACAATCCCAATAGTTTTATCTCTGAGGTAAAAACGATGTGTCAGTTTATGAGAGATTTTTCTCAGAAGACAAAATTTGAGTTTAAAACTTTGGATATTGGTGGAGGCTTTGCTATCAAGTATTTAGATGAAGATGTTGAAATTGATCTACCAACAATGCTTAATCTGATTGTAAAAGCCGTTGAAGAAGAAATAGAAGATACATCGCTAAAAATTGAAAAATTGATGATTGAACCAGGGAGATCACTGGTTGGCGATTCAGGAATAACTTTGTATACCTGTGGAAGCAAGAAAACAACCTTTAGTGGGAAAAAATACATCTTTATTGATGGAGGAATGGCAGATAATATCAGACCAGCCTTATATCAGGCAAAATATAGTGTTGATATTGCTAATCAGGTAAATACACCAGTTAAGGAAATGTATGATGTGGTTGGCAAGTGCTGTGAGAGTGGCGACATCATCGTGAAGGATGCTATGATTGGGGAAATTCATAAAGGCGATACGATGGTGGTTTATTCAACAGGTGCATACTGCTATTCGATGTCGATGAATTATAACAGTTTAGTCAGAGGGGCAGTTATCTTTGTCAATGGACAAAAAGTAACAACAGCAATCAGAAGACAGAGTTTTGAGCATTTATTTGACACATGTGTTTATGAGGAGAAGGAAATGAAAATATTTGATATACATAGTGATATGCTATACGATTTATATAAACAAAGTCTTATTGGAAATAACACAAGATTTTTAGATTTCCATGTTCCCCAGTTACAAAATAGCTGTATCAAGGGAGCAATTTGGACGATGTATTCACCAGATGATTTCAATTTACTAAAGGCTGTTAAAGTTGCTATGAGCAAAATAAACCTGAAAGACTTACCAGGCTTTCAGGTTATATTTGGTCTGGAGGGCTTACGAAATCTTGAGAAGGTTGAAGATATAAATAAGTTATATAAACTTGGTTTCAGACATGCTATGTTGACATGGAATGAAGCAAATAAGTATGCAACAGGAGTTGCTGGTGATGCCAATAGAGGATTAACTGATGAGGGTGAAAAACTGATAAAGAGAATGGAAGAACTGGACATGATTATTGATCTAGCCCATTTAAATGAGAAGAGTTTTTATGGTGTTCTTAAAATCTCGAACAAAAATATTGTTTACTCTCATGGATGTGTTAAAGATATATGCAATCATCGTCGTAATGTTACCGATGATCAAATGAAAGCCTTGAAGAAAGTGGATGGATTATTAGGATTAACCCTTGCTAAAAACTTTGTCAGCTCTATTGAAGAGGAAAAGGATTTGGAACACTTCCTTGTTCATCTGGATTATGCTGTTGATATAATGGGTGTTGATAATGTTTGCTTCGGATTTGACTTTATGGATTACCTATCAGAATTTCCAAATGATAATATAGTTGATGTCCCTAATGCTACAAAGGCATACAGGATAATTGATGGTATGAGAAAAAATGGATATTCTGAAGAAGAAATAAACAAGATTTGTTGGGGCAATTTTTATAATCGATTTAAAGACAAAATAATGTTAAAAGGAGAATGAAATGAAGGAAACTAGTATTGAAGGATTGAATCAGTTGATTCAAAAAGCTATTGAAGATGATGTTTTTCCCGGCGCTAATTATTGTTTAGTCACTGATAATGAGGATTATTATGGAAGCTTTGGTAACAAGGCTAGTTACCCTCAAGTAGAAATAAATGATATCGATACTTTATACGATATGGCGTCTTGTAGCAAGGTTATAAGTACAACAACTTCCATAATGATGTTATTGGAACAGGGAAAACTTCGTTTATATGATTCTGTTAAAAAATATGTTCCTCGTTTTCGCTATGAAAACATTACTATCTGGGATTTATTAACCCATTCATCGGGACTACCAGCTGATGTTATCCGATCATCGAAATTAAAAAATCGTGAAGAAGCTTTGGATAGAATTTTTGATTCGGTATTAACATATGAAAAAAATTCTAAAGTTGTCTACTCTGATTTGGGATTCATTTTATTAGGATTTGTTGTAGAATCTATTAGTGGAATGACCTTGGACGAGTTTTCCAGAATCAATATTTTTGAACCACTGGATATGCTTTCAACAGGATATAATCCTGCTGATATTACCAGATGTGCTCCAACTGAAGAGAGAAAAGATGAGATTTACAATGGTTTTCTCAGAGGAAAAGTTCATGATGAAAAAGCATTTATCTTAGGTGGAGTTGCTGGACATGCTGGATTGTTCTCCTGTGTTAAAGACTTGAATCATTTCATAAGAATGATTTTAAATGATGGTGTCTATGAAGGAAAACAAATATTGAGTAAAGCAACTATTGATTTGTTGTTTACTCCTCAAGTGGCAACAAAAAATGGTGTATCATTAGATGATGATACTAGAGGTTTGGGATGGATCGTTCGCGGAACATTTTGTTCAGCAGGAGATTTAGTCAGCAAAGAGACAATTTTACACACAGGTTTTACGGGAACAAATGTTTTTATTGATCGCATTAATAGAGTTGGATTCACGATGTTGAGTAATCGTGTTCACCCAACAAGAGCAAATGTTAAAATAATACCTTTTAGAGGAATGCTAGGAAATTATATAATATCTCATTTTGGAGGAAGAAACAGTGGAAATTAAGAAATTTAATGAAAAAATGATTGGTGATGTTGTTAGATTATGGAATGAAAGTGTTGTTCCGTATTCGATATATGCTGAGTTTACAGAGGAGAGTTTCAAGGATAAATTCATAAATAATCCTTTTTATGATAATGATGGCAGTTGTGTTGTTGAAGAAGCGGGAAAAATTATTGCTTTTGGAAATGCAACATATAACAATAATGGTTTGGATGTTGAAAAAACACCAGGGTATATCACTTGCATAGCGGTTGATAAAGCCTATTGGCGCCAGGGAATTGGAACAAAGATCCTTCACTATTTAGAAGAATTTTTAATGAGTAAAGGAAAAATTCTTGTTCGCAACTTTTTTGGAAATCCTATAAATCTTAAGTGGTATGTTCCTGGATATAGTAAACATGAACATGCTGGAGCTCCAGCGGTTGAAATCAATAGCCCGTATTATTTTTTATTGATGGCAAACGGTTATAACATCAATGGTCAACAGGATGCCTACCACATCGATTTAACAAAATATCAAATGCCTCAAAAGGTCATTGATAAAATCAACGAAAATGAAAAAGATGGTTACACCATTACAATATATGATGAAAAAATTCATTATGGCTTTGATGAATTATTTGATGCTTTAGGCAGCGAAGGCTGGCGTCAGGCTATCAAGAATAACCTGGCAAAAGAAAAACCATTACCGATTCTTATTGTTCAAAAAGATGGGGAGATTCTTGGCTTCACCGGCCCGATAAATAATGAACCGAGTGGCAGAGCTTTTTTAGCTGGTGTTGCAATCCATCCAAAAGCTCAGGCTCGTGGTCTAGGAAAGACAATGTTCTGTTCTTTATGTCAAAAATCAAAAGAAAATGGCTCAACATTTATGACTTTATTCACTGGTTCAGACAACAAGGCAAGAAATATATATCTTTACGCTGGACTTAGAGTGGTAAGATCTTTTGCGGTAATGAGAAAGGACCTTAAATAAAATGGCAAAAACATTTATGGCAATTGGTGGTCATATAGGCGATATGGAATTGACAGCTGGATGTGTTTTAGCACATCAAGCGCTTCATGGTGATAAGATAATTACTGTGGCTTTGACAGCTGGAGAAAGAGGAAATCCTCAGGGAATGAGTCAAGCTGAATATCGTGTCCAAAAGGTTAAAGAGGCTGAAACATTTGCTCAAATGTTAAATGGAGAGGCTATTGTTCTTGATTATCCCGATGGTGAATTACCTAATAATGACACAGTTAGATGGCAAGTAGCAGCTTTAATCAGAAAATATCGTCCTAATGTTATTTTTACTCATTGGGGAAATAGTATGCATAAAGACCACATCAATACTAATAGAATAGTTATTGATGCTGCCTTTTGGGCAGGAATTGATGTTGGTGACAAATTAGAAGGAACGCCTTGTTGGGCTCCGCTTTATTTCTGTGAGAATTGGGAAGATCGCGAAGGATTTGATCCTTATATGATGGTTGACTGTAGCGATGGCTATGATTTATGGTGTCAAGCAATAAGTAAACACTGGTTTATCATGAACAGCCCATCTTTTAGATATTATGATTACTATACTCATTTGACTTATGTTCGAGGAGCTTTAGGTAAATATCAACATGCTCAATGCTTTGATGTTAAAGGATATCAAAAATTTACAAAGGTGAGTTTCTAAAATGAAAAACAAACCCCAAAAACTTAGGATTAATGATACAATCGGATTAATATGCCCAGCATTTAAAAATCCTAATATGGATTCTGTCAATAGAGCTATTGAATATTTAAACAAAAAAGGTTACAAGGTGAAAGTTGGAGAATCTTGTACGGCTAGTGAAGGTTACTTAGCTGGCAGTGATAGCTTTCGGGCTCGTGATTTAGAAAAAATGTTTCTTGATGATGAGGTTAAAGCAATTGTGTGCATGCGTGGTGGTTATGGTGCTAGTCGCATGGTCGATTTAATAGACTATGAAATAATAAAAAACAACCCTAAAATCTTTTCAGGGTACAGTGATATAACGGTTTTATTAAATTCAATATATCGTAAATCCAATATGCCAACCCTTCATGGAATGGTCGGCTTCGCTTTTGGAAGTGATAAATTTGTTGATTTTAGCGAAAATGATTTTTGGATGGCAACTACTGAGTTACAAAAAAATAGAATTTTAAGAACACCTGATGATAAAGCAAAGACCTTGGTTGAGGGCGTTGCTCAAGGTGAACTTGTCGGTGGAAATCTTAGTCTATTGGCAACGATGGTTGCTAGTGATTATGGAGCAGATTTTAAGGATAAAATAGTTTTTATCGAAGAAGTTGAAGAGGAACCATATAAACTTGATCGCTATTTTTCAACACTTCGTCTTTCAGGGAAATTAAAGGAAGCAAAAGGGTTTATTTTTGGATATTTTACCGATTGCGAACCGAGTGAAAATCGTAAAGGAACTCAAAATTACTTAGATGTAATAAAAGATTATTTTCTGGAGTATAATAAGCCAACTATTTATGACTTTGCATCTGGTCATGATTATCCATTCATTAATTTACCAATGGGAATAAAAGTAGAACTCGATGCTAAT
This sequence comes from Bacilli bacterium, assembly GCA_028691715.1. Classification (GTDB taxonomy): domain Bacteria; phylum Bacillota_I; class Bacilli_A; order ML615J-28; family CAG-698; genus JAAYBG01. The sequence continues at coordinate 34,143 of JAQUYR010000003.1, forward strand.
GACAAAACGATTAAGATCTTAGAAGAGTTTTATCAGGAATAATCTCGATAAAATATTATAAGCAAAAGGAGAAGAAAATGCAAAAAGCACTTAAAAGATATACCTTACCAGGATATGTGACGTATTATGGAACAACTAAGAAAGTTATGATACCTGTTGAATACCAGGAAAAAGAAGAAGAATTAAGAGGCGTGTGGTTCTCAACTGTAGCTAATATTGACATTCCTCAAATGACTGATGAAGAAAAGATTAAGGAATATTTATTAGGGGTAATCAAAAAAGTTAAAGAATATAATATGAATACGGTGGTCTTCCAAGTTAGACCGATGAATGATGCTTTTTATCAATCAAAGTTAAATCCTTGGAGTCGTTATATAACTGGTGTAGAAGGTAAAAATCCTGGATTTGATGTCTTCGGTTTCTTTGTTGAGGAAGCAAAAAAAGAAGGAATTACTACTCATGCTTGGATTAATCCATATCGTGTTTCAACTCAAAAATTGAGCGATTTAAATCAAACAAAAGAAGAGTATCTGAAGACACTTGATAAGAACAATTTTGCTAGACGTCATCCTGAATGTGTCATTGAAACATCTTTAACAAAATTAATATTAGATCCTTCGAGCTCAAAAGTGAGAAAATTTGTTACGGATACAGTCATTGAGATTGCTAAGAATTATGATATAAAGGCTGTTCACATCGATGATTATTTTTATCCTTATGAACCAATTGCTGATCCTCTAGAAGAGGAAAAATTTAAGAAGACTAAGTTTACAAAAATATCAGATTTCAGGCGAAATAATGTTGATAAACTGATTAAAATGATATCAGTTAATCTGAAAAAGCTTGACAAAAAGGTTGAATTTGGAATTAGCCCATTTGGAATATATCGTACAAATTCCAAACTTTTTGATGATCTGGATGATGAGGCGGCTTGGGACAAAGGATCAAACAACCATAAAGGATGTTTTAGCTGTTACAAAGGCTTATACGCTGATGTCTATTTATGGATGAAGAAAAAGTGGATTGACTACATTACTCCTCAAGATTATTTTGATTTTAGTAATACTAAAATTGATGAAAATAATCAAGAGGTATGCCGCGTGAGATATGCTGATCTAGCGAAATGGTGGAGCTGGGCAGCAAAGAAAACAGGAATTAAATTATATATGGGGCAAGGCATTTATCGCTATTCAGATGAAGGCGATTGGGCCAATCCAGAAGAAATAATTAATCAACTAAAGTTCAACACCTTATTTCCAAATATCATGGGAACAATGTTTTTCACATATAAAAATTTTGTAGAGGATAAATATGAATCATGTGTTAAAGGAAGAGAACTAATCAAACAACTTTGGACAAAACCAGTGAAGGAAATATAAAAATATAAGCAGCGTTGTTACTAAACGTTGCTTTTTATATAGGAAATAATCGATTAAAAATATGAAATGAATTGTATCAACAAAGGCTAACATGTTGAAGAAAATAACCAGAAAAATAAAATGTCTTAATAAATTTAAAAAATCACCTTGAAAAAAAGAGTATTTTATAGTATAATTGTAGAAACTATTATATGGTTAAATTTTTCTGTTTTCGATTTAAAAAATAGCTATTAGGAGAAAACTATGTATAAAATATACCCAAACGTAAAAAAATTCTCTATGGAAATGGAGGAATTTGTTACAAAAGAAAAATTGACCGTTTTTTTTCGGGGAGAAGCGGAAAACGTTTTTACGAAAACCAATGATTTTATTGATGAAAAAGTTTCGGTGTTAGAGGAAGAGGCCGACATTATTTTTGTTAAGGATGAGAGTTTAGGGATTGAAGCCTATAAACTCGATGTTAAAAATAAAATCTATATTTACTATAAAACTAGGAGTGGAGCTTTTTTTGCTCTACAGACTTTAAAACAGATTTTAATGCAATGTAGTGGAAGAATTAGATATCTACATATATTTGATGAACCAGATATAAAGATCAGGGGATTAATGTTAGATATCAGCCGTGACAAAGTTCCAAAAAAAGAAACCGTGAAGTCAATTATTGATATGATGGCTGATTTGAAAATGAATCATCTGGAATTGTATGTTGAAGGATTCTCGTTTGGATATCAGAGTTTTAAACAATTTTTAGAAGAAGATGGATACATAAGCGTTGAAGAATATCAGGAATTAGAGGATTATGCTAATTCAGTATGTATTGATTTTGTCCCTAACCAAAATGGATTTGGACATATGACTAAGTGGCTTGAAACTAAAGAGTATAAAGAGCTTGCTGAATGTCCAGAAGGAATCTTTCTTTGGGGAAGAAATCGCAAATCAAGCACACTAAATCCAATTGATCCAAAATCATTGAAATTGGTTACTAGGATGTATGATGATATGCTACCATATGCTAAATCTTCTTATTTTAACATGAATTTTGATGAACCTTTTGAATTAGGAAAAGGAAAATCAAAAGCTGAATGCGATGAAAAAGGTATTGGTAATGTCTATATCGATTTTGTTTTAAAAGCTTATGAGATTATTAAAAAATATCAAAAGACTCCTTTAATTTGGGGTGATGTTTTGATTAATCATCCTGAATTATTGCATAGATTACCTCAAGATATGATTTTCGTTGACTGGGGTTATGATGCTTTTCATCAATTTAATAAAAATTTGGAGATACTTAAAAAAGCAGGAGTTAAATTTATGGCAGCTCCAGGGACTACTAGCTGGGCTAGTTTTACAGGAAAGAATCGGGATTGGTCCGAAAACATTACAAATGCTTGCCTAGCAGTTAAAGAGCATGGTGGTGAAGGAGTACTTCTAACCGATTGGGGAGATTTTGGACATCTTCAGTTTTTACCAATTACTTATCCTGGTCTAGTTTTCATGGGATTATATTCTTGGAGAATCAAAGAGGGCACATATTTAAGTGTAAAAGATTATCTAAATAATTATATCTTTAAGGATGAAACAGGCATTATCGGTGAATGTTTACTCGATTTGGGTAATTATTATCGCCTTGAAAATAGTTATGGTGGTAATGGTACGCCAACATTCTATAATTTTATGTGGGGTAGTATTGCTAATAGCGAAGAAAATAAAATTGAATATTATGTTTCTAAGGTAGAATCAAGTTTCTTAAGTTTTAAGAGGTTTAAGTTGTTTAGAAGATTCTTTAGTTTTAAAATTGAAGAATTGAACATGACCGAAATGAAATGTGATGATGCTGATTTGGTTAAAGATGAATTATTACAATCCATTAGATTTGTAAAGATGATTCAAAAGGTTAATATTGGATTAAACGAAAGTATTGATTTGAATTTAAGAAAGAGATATTTAGAAGAAGTTGTGGCTTCAAGAGATATGTTTATTAATGAGCAAAGTAGATTATGGCATGCTAGAAATAAATCAGGGGGATTTAAAGATAGTATATCCTATGTCATAGAATTTATCGATTTTGCTGAATATATGTTAGAATTTTTAAATAGAAGAGGTGAAGGTTATGAAATCCAAAATTAAGTATAACCCACTAGTTGCTAAGAAGGCAATTCTTTGGCTATTATTAATAGCAATTGTTGGTTTTTTAGGTGGTACGATAGTTCAAAGCTTTGAATCTGGACATAAATCGTCTTATTCAAAACTTCTTGACAATGAAATACCTGCTGGTAGTTATGAAGATTATTTAAAATTACAAGCTGGAGTAAATCCAAATCGTCTAGATGAATTTGAGTTAGCTGATTTTTGGCAATACTTAAAATTTCCTGAAGGCGAGTCAATTTATGTTGATGGGAATACTGGCTTAGCTAGTGAAGATGCTGTTGGTTTTGCTGCTAATTATTTGATTGATGGCAAAAAAGGTTACTACACTAGTGAAGATGGTACAGTTACTTGGAATATTAATAACATTCCAAAAGCTGGTATGTATTATGTCAAGATAAACTATTACTTACCTGAAGGCGGCGGAAGCAATGCTGAAAGGTTAATTTCAATAAATGATGAGGTTTTATTTAATGATTTAAATAATGTTACCTTCTATCGTGTTTGGAAGGATAAAGAAGCTATTAAGCAAGATATTACTGGTAATGATTTAAAGCCAACACAAGTGGAAGTTTATTCTGAAAGATCAACATACCTTCGTGATGAGACTGGTTATATATCAGAACCATTTATGATTTATTTTGAAGAAGGTCAGAATACAATTTCTTTTACATCTCTTCGAGAAAATCTTATTATTTTTAGTTTTGAGATTGTTTCTGTATTTAGTACTTATACATATGAAGAATATTTAGAAGCAAATAAAGATGCTAGGGTTACCAGTGGAACAATTGAGAAAATCGAAGCTGAAGCTGCTACTGAAAGATCTTCACCAACTCTATATGCTACTAGCGATAGGACTAGTCCTTTGAATACTCCTTCTGATCCAGTTAAAACTAAATATAATGCAATTGGTGGATCAAAATGGTCGACACCAGGAGATTGGATTTCTTGGACGGTGACTGTCCCTGAAGCTGGTTTCTATAATATTTCTCTTCGTGCTAAACAAAACTTGTCAAGAGGTTTGTTTTCAACAAGAAAAGTATATGTTAATGGCGTTGTTCCATTTAAAGAAGCTAATAATGCTAGATTTTTCTATAGTAGTGATTGGGAGGTAATTACCATAGGTAGTGAAGATGAAGCATATCTATTCTATCTTGAAGAAGGAGAGAATACGATTGCTTTAGAAGCAACCCTTGGTGATTATGGAGATCCTATTAGTCAGGTTCAACAAGTAATAGATGATTTAAGTGATTTATATTTAAAGATAATTGCGATTACAACTGCTAGTCCCGATGAATATCAGGAGTATAATTTATATGGTGATAATGCCCGTATTTCAACTGATGCTGATGGCAGGACTATGGAGGAAATATTTGCTGATAGTGCGGTTACTTTAAACCAAGTATCAGAATATATTACCAGTCTAACTGGAGAAAAGAGCAGTTTGAATAGCTCTTTGGATAAAATAGTTTTACAAATCGGTGGAGAAGTTACTAGAAATGGTAAGACCTCTGATTTAGGGGGCTTTGCTACAAAACCATGGAATGTTACAAAGGATTTAAAGGAGTTCAAAACAAATCTTTCGGCTCTAGGAACATGGATTTTGGATATCAAAGACCAATCATTAATAATTGAATGTCTATGGGTTCATTCACAAGATGTCGATTTACCAAAGGCAAATGCCAATTTCTTTACTCAGACATGGTTTAAAACTAGGGCCTTCTTCTTATCGTTCTTCTTTGATTATGAATCAATCGGAATAACTTCTACTGAAGGATTTGAAAAAGAAATCGAAGTTTGGTATTTAACAAGTGAATCTACTGGACGTGAGCAGGTTAATGCGGTAAAGAATTTGATTGATACAACATTTATTCCTGATACGGGAATAAATGTAATCTTAAAAATTCTGGCACCAGGTGTTTTATTACCAGCTACTCTTGCAGGAACTGGTCCAGATGTTGCCATCAATGTTGCTGGAGGATTACCAGTAAATTATGCTTTGCGTGGAGCTATCTATGATGTAAGTCAACAAGAAGACTTCCACGAAGTAACAGGTATTTGCACAGCTGAAAATGCTGCTAAAGGTAATTGTACCCAAAACAATGGCAATTATACAGATACTGATTATGTAAAATATGACTACCCTGAATATGCAAGGTTCCAATATAGTTCTATGGTTCCTTTCGAATTAGAGGGAAGTTACTATGCTCTTCCTAATACATCTTCGTTCTTAGTAATGTTCTATCGAACTGATATTTTTGAAGAAAACGGCTGGTCAGTTCCTAAAACTTGGGATGATGTTAAACTTTTAGTAACCGAATTACAAGTATCAAATTTGGATTTCTATTTACCATTTGAAGATGCTGGATCAGTAATCTATGCTACGATGTTATATCAAATGGGTGGGCAATTCTATCGCAATGATGATAAAGAGTCTGATTTCGATTCCGAACTAGGAATGCAGGCCTTTGAAGATTGGTGCAGTTATTTTACTGATTATAGTTTCTTATTATCAGCAAACTTCACAAATAGATTTAGAACTGGTGAAATGCCAATTGGTATTGCATCATATGAATTATTTAATACATTGACAGTTTTTGCTCCTGATATCATGGGTAAATGGACATTTGCTCCACTACCAGGAACTTATCGTGAAGATGGAACTTATAATAACAGTGGTGTTGCTACAAGTACAGCCGTTGTTATTATGGAACAAGCCAGAGATAAGGATTCATCTTGGGAATTTTTGAAATGGTGGACTTCTACAGAGACACAATATAGTTATGCTAGAGAATTAGAGTCAATTTTGGGAGCAGCTGCTCGTCATAATACTGCTAATATTGAAGCCTTTAAATTATTGCCTTGGTCTAAGTCTGAGAGAGAAATATTAGTATCACAATGGGAAATCACAGTAGGTCTTCCTGAAATTGCTGGTGGTTACTATGTTGGACGTAATCTAGAAAATGCTATTCGTGCGGTTATCAATGATGATACAAATCCACGAGAAACATTTAGTGATTATATTGTTCTAATCAATAGTGAAATCACAAGGAAACGTCAGGAATTTGGACTACCTGTTGATTAGGATTGGAGAGTCAGATGGAAAATAATATAAAACAAGAAAACAAACCAACCTTTTTAAAGCGTTTCTCAAAGTGGAGAGAAGGAAGAAGAAAAAAAATCGACCAATGGAGTCGTAAGAAACCTTTCAGACGAAAGATGTATTTAAATAGATCGCTATATCTAATGATGTTTCCATATCTTCTATTATTCACAACATTCACAGTAATTCCGGTTGTGATGAGTTTAGGATTGAGTTTCACAGACTTTAACCTTTTAGAATGGCCACCAGGATGGGTTGGTTGGGATAATTATCTTAACTTGTTCTTGGAAGACCCAATATTTGTAACAGCCTTAAAGAATACTTT
>JAQUYR010000003.1:41194-44573 GCA_028691715.1 Bacilli bacterium
GACCTTTTGCTGAAATATCTTCATTAAAGATTAAAAACAGATCAAAGATTAAAAAACGTATTAATAGATCAAAGGGAGGAGATATTGCCTTATTTATCTTCTTAGCAGTGTGTGGTATTTTAAGTATCTTACCATTACTTCTAATTGTTAATAATGCTTTTAAACCTCTAGATGAAATTTTCAAGTTTCCCCCAACAATATTTGTAAGAAATCCTACTCTAAACAATTTCGCTGATTTAGGTGTAGTATTAGGAACATCACTTGTTCCCTTCTCCAGATATTTGTTCAATACGGTTTTAGTAACCATTTTGGGAACTTTTGGACATGTCTTAGTAGCCTCTATGTGTGGTTATGTTTTAGCAAAATATCGTATTCCTGGATCAGTGTTTATTTCTAGTTTAATCGTATACTCATTGATGTTCCCTGGAAGTGTTACAGCCACGCCGCACTATATTATCTTGAATAGTTTAGGTCTAATCGACACTTACTGGTCAATTATCTTGCCAGTTATGGCTGGTTCATTAGGATTATATCTGATGAGACAGTTTATGGTCAGTGTTCCTATGGATTATATTGAGTCTGCTAAATTAGATGGTGCTAGTGAATCAAGAATTTATTGGTCAATTGTTATGCCACTTGTTAAACCAGCTTGGGTTACCTTAATCATTTTAGATTTCCAGAGCTTATGGAGTACATATGGAGCAACAACAATTTATCGAGAAGATTATAAAATGTTGAGTTATGCAATAAACCAGATAGCTACAGCTGGTGTTGCTCGTACAGGTACATTGCATGCGGTAACTTTAATTATGATTAGTGTTCCTATCGCTGTATTCATTTTCTCACAAAGTAATGTAATGGATACTATGGCACATTCAGGTATGAAGTAGGAGGCTATGATGAGAAAAACAATAAAAGTTCTTATTATCGTCGTCGCCTTTGTCTGTGCTTTTGCTTCAACAAACGTTAAAGCAGCTACAGGATATATCTATTCTCATGATGGTCAAATTATCCGTTCATCAGTTGGTTTTTCAGCAACAAGCGATGGTATTTTCAATGTTATCAGTGATGCTTGGGGTGGCAATATTGCTGCTACTGAATTCACTAGTCCTGAAGATTTATACTTGTATACTGAAGAAGTAGAAGATGAAGAAGGAAATATTGTTAAAAATGATGTTATCTATATCGTGGATTCATCATCGAATAAATTATTTGTTTTTGATGGTAATATGAAATACATTGAAACAATCAGTAGATTTGAAGTAGTTCCAGATAATTTCACAAACTCTGAATTACTAGCAATGAAGACTAAAAAAATTGTTTCCAGTGCCGCATCTAGTGTTTTTCTTGCTGATGGAATGTACACATTCACTGACTTAAGAGCTGTTGAAGATACTCCTTATGAAGATAGAACTGATGCTCAAAAATTTTATATCGAACCACTTAAACTTTCTGGTGTCTATCGTTCAACAAGATATTTAAGAGATGAAAACAATGTTATTATCGAGGGTGAATACGAAGATTTGATTTATCTTTGCGATAACGGTAATAGTCAAATAGTTATTGTTGATGCTAAGACATATAAGGTTGTTCAAGTTGTTAGTTCACCAACAGATGTAACTTTTGAAGATAAGACATTCAGTCCAAGCAAGGTTGTAACCGATAGCACTGGTAGAATGTATATTATTTCTGATGGTATATATGAAGGTATTATGTTGATGAGCAATAAAGGTATCTTTATGAGATTCGTCGGTGTAAATTATACATCACTAACATTTTGGGATGCCCTGTGGCGTAATTTAGCAACAGAGACTCAAAGACAACAGATGAGTTCAATCTTACAGACAGAGTTTAAAAACTTTACTATTGATAGTCAAGGATTTATTTATACCGTATCTAGGGCATCAACAAATCCTGATACTGGGGTATCTGATGATACTGCCATGATTAAAAGAATCAATCAGGCAGGAAAAGATGTTTTAACTCGTAATGGATATGCAGTTCCTAAAGGTGATTTGATCACCATCCTTACAGGAAACGATGCTGGTGGATCACAATTTTCAGCAATTGCTGTTAATAATTATGGTGTTTATACTGTAGCGGATACTAAAGCTGGTAGACTATTTACATATGATAATGAAGGTAACTTGCTATATATTTCTGCTGGTAGCGGAGATGAGCTTAGCGATTTGAAAAACCCAGTTGCTATTCGATATCAAGGTGAAAATGTTCTAGTTTTAGATAAAAATAATAAGGCTGTAATCAGATATGAACCGACAGAAATCGCTAAACTAATCAATAGCGCTGTTGAATATCATTACAATGGAGATTTGGAAGCATCTTCAGAGCAATGGGCTAATGTTATTACAGAAAACCCAAATTATGAATATGCTTACGTAGGTATTGGTAAGACTTTATTGACTTCTGGTCGTTACCAAGAAGCTATGTTATATTTTAAAACTGGATACAGTGTAGAGTATTATTCAAAGGCATACAAATTATACCGCGATGAAATAATTAAAAAATATTTTCCATATGTTATGAGCGGTGTCTTAATTCTTATAGTAGTTGGGGTGGGATTTAAAACATATAAGAGAATTCGTAGCGGAAAGCCAAGAGATTTGGACATAGGTGATGAATAATGAATGAAAATGTTATTAAACAAAAAAATGTTTGGCAAAGTATAAAGAAATTTTTGAAGTTTTTCAAAGAGGAATTTATAACTTATCCATTATTTATAATGTTCCATCCACTAAAGGGATTTGATTACTTTAAGCGTGAAAACAGAGCGAGAATGGATGTTGCCATTTGCTTTATCGTTTTCTTGATTTTTCTTAGAATTTTAGAATTCCAATATTCTGGATTTGTAATCAATCAAGTAAGTGTTACCGAATTGAATAGTCTTTCAGAGATAGCAATGGTTTTATCCCCAATAATAATCATTACTGTGGCCAATTGGAGTATTACTACTCTATTTGATGGTAAGGGAAAAATGAAAGAAATCTTTATGATGATCTGTTATTCATTATTTCCACTAATTTGGGCAAAGATATTCGGATTATTTTTAAGTAATGTTGTATCACAACAAGAGGAAGCAATCTATCATTTAGTGATAGGACTGGGAACCTTCTTGATGTGTTATATGGCCTTCTTTGGATTTATCTCAATCCATGAATTTGGATTGTTAAAGTGTGTTGGTACCTTAATAGCTACAGCAGTAGCCATTCTAATCATTTGTTTCATTGGTATTCTATGCTTTGATTTATTCCAGAAAATGACTGGATTTATATACACTATCTACAGAGAAATATCTCTGAGATACTTGTAGAGGGGAGGAATAATAATGAAATTTATAAAATTAAAATATATCTTCCCTTCG
>JAQUYR010000046.1 GCA_028691715.1 Bacilli bacterium
TAATAGAAAAGGAATGGCAATATGGAAAAGTTATATCCAATGTTATTTAAAAGAAAGTCATTTCATATATTTAAAGATATTTCTTCTATTTCTAATACGGAAATAAAAAGCATCAAGGAAAAATATCACTCATTACACCCATTAATAGAGGGTATTAAAACTGAAATCAAGATTGTTAAAAAAGAAGAAACAACATGCAATCGCCAAGAGGAATACTGTATTCTATTTTATAGCGAAAAAAAGAGCAATTATTTAATAAATATAGGATATCTTGGAGAGCAACTTGATTTATTTTTATCTTCCCTTAATATTGGTGGTCTCTGGTATGGAATAGGCAAGCCTCTTGATTTGGTCTATAATGATCTTGATTTTGTGATCATGATAGCTATTGCTAAAGTTCCAGTTGAAGCTTTCAGAAAGGATATGTTCAAGAGTAAAAGAAAGAGATTGAATGAGATTTGGGTTGGTAGTAAGTATTGCGAAATAGGGAATATTGTAAGATTTGCTCCAAGCGCTTGTAATACCCAGCCATGGATTGTTGAAGAAACTGATAATGAATTAAATGTATATCGTTATAAAAAACCGGGAAAGAGAGGAATTATGCCTCTTCAGAAGGTTTCATATTATAATAAAATTGATATGGGTATTTTCCTTTGCTTCTTAGAAATTTGTTTAGAAGAAAAAGGGATAAGTTATAACAAAGAAATATTTAATGATGAAGAGGATTTCGAAAAGACATTAATCGCTCTATATAAACTAAATATCTAAGAGTAAAACCAAAAAATGTTAAATTGTTTAATTTTATCTAATGATATAATTAGATAAAAATACATCGATAAGAGGTAAATGATTATGCCAATTTATTTAACAAGAGATGAAGCTAAAAAATTTATTTTTATTAAACAAGGATTGCTAGGAAAACATAAATTTCTTGGTAAACAAGGGATAATGGATTATATAAATCAAGCGGGTTGCATCCAATATGATCCTATTGATATTTGTGGAAAGAATTCAGAACTGGTTCTTCAGTCGAGAATAAAGGGATTTACAAAGAATATGCTCTACGATTTACTATATAAAGATCGCGTCTTAATTGACTTCTTTGACAAGAACTTAGCGATCATGAATGTCGGTGACTGGATATATTTTAAGCGTATAAGAGAAGGATATTCCGAGGGAAGAAGTTTTGATGAAGTTAATAAGGTAAAGGAATATATTTTTGGAAAACTTAATGAAAAGGAATTTCTTTGTTCTAAAGATTTAGAATTAAATGAAAAAGCGGATTGGTACTGGTCTTCAACAAGATTATCAAGGGTTGCTCTGGAAAACTTATATTTTCGTGGTGAATTAATAATACACCATAAAAAAGGAACGAATAAATATTATTCTCTAGCAAAAAATTATCTTCCTTCGGAGATTTTAAATCATGAGGAACCATTTATAAACGATTTAGATCATAAAAAATGGCGAGTTTTAAGAAGGATTAAAGCTGTTGGAATGCTTTGGAATAGGCCAAGTGATGCTTGGTTAAATATCTGGAATTTAAAAGCTGAAGATCGTCACCAAATATTTAATGAACTATTGGCTGAAAACTGCATTTCAGAAGTAGTTGTTGAAGGAATAAAAGATTCATTATATATAGAAACAAAAGATGTTGAAATAATCAACGATATAAAAAATAATACTAAATTCCAGAAAAGAATTGAATTCATAGCACCTCTTGATGGAATGCTTTGGGATCGTAATTTAATCGAAAAACTTTTTGATTTCTATTATCGATGGGAAATATATACTCCCGAGTCAAAGAGAAAATATGGTTACTATGTCTTACCAATTATTTACGGAACAGAATTTATCGGGCGGATTGAAATGGTATGTAAAAGAGAAGAAAAAATTCTTGTTATAAAAAATATATGGTTTGAAGAGGGCAAGGCTTTAGTGGCGAAGGATGTAAATCTTTTCAAAGAAGCTCTAGAAAGATTCAAGAACTTCAATGAAATGAAAACAATTATAGATGAAAGTGACTTGTTGAATAAACTTACGATTTAAAACAAACAATAAGAGATGTATTAGGCTAAGTGGATTGCGAGGTATTGTAATTTATGAAGGTTATTTTAGAAGCAAAAAAACAAAAGGAAGGGAAAAAACATGAAAAGAAATTTATTGTCAATAATTCTTTTGACATTGAGTTTATTTATTGTTGGATGTAGTAATGGAAAGCAAGAGGTTGATTTTGCTGAAGAAAATGTGGTTATAAAAACAGGAAACTATGAACTACCTGGAAAGCTGACCATGCCGATAAATGATGAAATTGTAGCAGCGGTTGTTTTTGTCCATGGGTCTGGTCCAAATAATATGAATGAAACTATTGGAGCTCTTGAACCATTCAAAGATTTAGCAATCGGGTTGGCAAAACAAGGAATTGCCTCTATCAGATATGATAAAAGAACATATAGTTATAGTAAAGAACTGATGTCTGATACTGACTTAACCATCTATGATGAAGTAATCGATGATGTTATTTCAGCAATAAATCTTCTTAGAAATGATTCTAGAGTTGATGTAAACAATATTTTTATTATAGGGCACTCTTTTGGAGGACAATTGACACCAGTTATTCTTAACTTGGATGGTAATCTAAGAGGGGGTATTTTACTTGCAGGAACAACAGAGAATATTATAGACTTGGCAATGAAGCAACTAGAAGAACAGGAAAGCCCTTATTATGATGTTTATTTGGAATACTATGATTATTTCAGAAATATCAAAGAAGTTGTTGCTGGTGAAGAAAGATATTTTTTTATGGGAGCTTATGAAAAATATTGGGTTAGTTATAACAGCATTAATCTGGAAGAAGAAACACTTCAAGCAGCATCTAATTATGATATGTTAATAATGCAGGGAGGTTATGATTTACAGGTTCCTAAAGAAACACTTGATAAATATAAAGAGTTGCTTGAAGGTAAAGAAAAAGTGGTTTATAGATATTATGAAGACTTAAATCATTGTTTTACTGATGGAACAAAAGAGACAATATCGACTGCCTATTTAATTAAAAAGAATATTCCAGCACAGGTAATTGATGATATCGTTATTTTTATTAATGATTCAAGACAAAAATAAAATCAGTATGCGAATACTGATTTTTTAATTTTTTATCAGGGGTGAAATAATTGCTAAATAAAAAAATTGACTAATGAAAAAACTGGTGATATTATAAAGGTAGAGGTGAGCATTTATGAACTCATATCGCGAAAGAAAAAAGAAATTTTTTGATAAACAAAAAAAACTGATGATTCAAAAGCTGATGGCTTCTTTTGCAATTACAGTAGTTGTGGTGGTCATTGCGGTTACAATTGTCTCTAAAATACCAAAAGCTGAGATTATTAAAGCCGAAGCTTTTGGAAGTGATGTTTATTATGAAGTGAAAGTAACTGATGATGATTATAAAATAATAAGTGGTAGTTTATATATTGTGGCATATAATGCAACAGAGAGCCATGAAATTTCTTTAGAATTGGGATTACAGATGGGGCACTTCGGCGATTTAAAAGCTAACACAGATTATGAAATTGTTGTTAATGCTGATTATGGCTATGGGAAGGGAATATTAGCCTCAAGCAAAGTAACTACATCTTCTAACTATGGAGGTAGAATTACCAATTGGCAGGAAGATGTTTCTGGTAATTTGATGAATAATGAAATTTTATCTTATAATGTTTACACCAGTTATAACGATTTAAAGCAAGAGATTCAAAGCGTTGTTTTAAAATATGCCTATGTATATCAAGATGAAATAACCGATGAGTTGTATATTCCTGATTCGAGTTTATTTACAGTATTGGAAATTACTTCCATGCAACAAACAACACTCCTATCGAATATATATAACGAGAATATAAGGGTATATTTGATTTTAGAAGCAACTCTAATTACTTCAGAAACGGTAATTCTAGATCAAAAATATTTTGATACACCTTTGAAACTATATTCTTCCCTATATATAAGTGATGTAGGGCCAAATTATTTAATAGCTAGTTTATACGCTGATTATTATAAACGTCAAGATATAACCTATATTGTGAATCTCATAAGAAATGGTGAAATAATAGAAACAAAAGCATATGATTACACTGATTTTGTTTCTTCAAATGAGAATGAATATATGGAGTCACAAATTGAAATAGTTTTTGATGGCTTACCAGTTGGAACAGAATACCATTTGCAATTAATAGCGATGTATCCAAATTTAGACTCAGGAATAAAGGAATATCAAGAACTTTATTTCTTTGATGTGGCTACATCTCCTTCCTATAAGATAGATTTTAAATCTAGCAAGACAGAAACAACAATAAATTTACAAATAGATTTATATGATCCAAGCTTGGTTTTCAGTGATATTAACTATTCAGTTTTTAAAGTAATAGATGGAGTGGAGTCATATTATTCAAATGGTACAATTTCAATGGAATATCTGGGTGAAGAGCGATACCAAAATATATTAGAGGTAACAGTAGATCCAGGATATGAGTATATGATATTAATTTATGCTACAAAAACAGTAAACTCATCAATTAAATATAATTGGTGTTTGATAAAAGAATTGACTTATTAGAAAGAAAGAGGAAAAAGGAATGTTTAGATTTAAAACTAAAAAAGAGAAGACTAGATTTATAGTTATTGCCAGTGTGATTTTAGTTTTTGTTTTATTGGGTGTTTTAACTCCCATAATCTTTAAGGGGACAGCCTTTGATAAGGTAATTTCCAATAGTATCGGTAAGTTTTTTAATATCGTAAAATTTTTCTCTGATAATTATGTTAATCTGCTTGAAAGTTTAGCTATAATAGTCTTTATGTGGATTATTAACCAAGTATTGAAATTTGTCTTAAAGATACTTACAGTTAAGGGAAACCGTAGTGAAACAATTGGTAAACTTTTAGTAAGTGTTGTTGGTTATGGAAGTGTCATTGTAGCATTATTTTTGATATTAAGCGCTTGGGGAGTACAAACACCAACTCTTTTAGCTAGTGCTGGTATTTTAGGACTGGCCATCAGTTTTGGAGCTCAAAGTTTGATAGAGGATATATTCGCTGGTCTGTTTATTATTTTTGAAAAACAATACGCTGTTGGTGATGTCATACAAGTTGGTGATTTCCGGGGAACGGTCACCGAAATTGGAATTAGAGTAACCAAAATTGAGGATATTAATGGCGATATAAAAACCATAAATAATTCTGATGTTAGAGGAGCTATCAACACATCGAGTTGCCTTTCACCAGCAATCTGTGATGTTTCGATTAGTTATGGAGCTGATTTAGAAAAAGTGGAAGAAGTTGTTACCAGGAATTTAGAGAAAATGAAAAAGGAGATTCCAGGAATAGTTGAAGGACCATACTATAAGGGAGTGCAGTCATTATCTGATTCAGCCGTTGTTATAAGAATATATGCTAAAACCTCAGAGACTGGAAAATATCAGGCGGTTCGCGATATGAACAGGTTTATGAAAGTATTATTTGATAATAATAAGATTGAAATTCCATTCCCTCAAATGGTAATTCATATGACTAAAGAAGAAGAAAAGTAATAAAAGAATAAGAGACCCTTATATAATATGGGTCTCTTAATAATGAATAAAGAGGAGGTAGGAATGAAAATACAAATTTGTGGATTTTCTGGAAGTGGGAAATCTACTTTTGCTAGAGAACTATCTGAAAAATACAATATAAAAGTTTTACATTTGGATTCTGTCCATTTCACTTCTGGATGGGTTGAAAGAGCGAATGAAGATATGGATAAAGATGTCAGGGAATTCATCAAAAACAAAGACTGGATTATCGATGGTAATTATTCTAAAATCGCTTTAAATCGCTTCGAGGAATGTGATAAAATATTTTATTTTAATTTTAATCGCATTGTTTGCTTGATAAATGCTATTAAAAGATATCAAAAATATAAGAATAAAGTAAGAGTAGATATGGCTGAGGGGTGCCCTGAAAAACTCGATTTGGAATTTATCAAGTGGATTTTGTATAAAGGTAGAAAGAAAGCACAAAGAGAAAGACTCACAAGGTATAAAAACGAATATGGAAATAAACTCATAATATTTAATAATCAAAAGGATGTTAAAAGATATCTGGAAGCTTTAAATGCTTAAATGGTGCTGATAGGCACCTTTTATTTTACTAAGAAAAATAAAAATTAACAAATTGATAAAAAGGTGGTATAATTAGCACATAGATAATAAAAAATATGTTAAAAGGTCAATGAAAATCAATATTTTAAACTATTCTAACAATATACAATACTAAGAAAATTATAATATTAAATTTTATTTGTATAAAAAAGTTTGAGGTAAAACACTTGTGGAAAGAGAAGAAAAAGATTTAGAAATCATGAATATTTTTGAAGCTATAGATAAAAGAACTTCTAGAAGGGTTTATCTAGGCTTGGAATTAAATGATGATCAGATTCAATTTCTAGAGAAGGAAATAGAATTGATAAACGAAAAATCTGGGCTGACCTTTTTAATTATAAGAAATGCCAGTACAGCTTTTAATTCGTTGATTAAAACATATGGTTTATTTAAAAACGTTAAGTCAGTGATTGTTTTAAGTGGAAATAAAAAAGATAATAATCTCTATGAAAAAATTGGCTATTATGGAGAAATGGTGGTTTTAAAGGCGACACAAATGGGTTTAGCAACTTGTTGGGTTGGAGGAACATTTGATAAAAATGATAAAATTTTGGGAAACATCAATCACGATGAAAAGGAAATTGTTTGTGTGATAACCATTGGTTTAGCTCAGGATAAAAAATCTTTTAGAGAAGAGAGCATTAAAAAAATAGTTAGAGGAAAGAGTCAAAAAGTTGAAGATTTTTACGAAGCAGACTGTGAGGTCTTGAACTGGTTCACAAAAGGGATAGAAGCTGTCCAGAAAGCTCCATCAGCTATGAATTCCCAAAGGGTAAAAATCAAATACAATGATGGTATTATAAAAATATTCATTCCTAATGATAGGAAATTTGATATGGTCGATTTAGGAATAGCCAAATTACATTTTGAATTGTTAGCAAGAGGAAAGTTTGATCTTGGGAACAATGCTATCTTTCATAAAAAATAAAAAATATACTTAAAGAAAAGGAGGAAAATAATGATTAAGGCTGTAGTTTATAAATCCAACACGGGATTTACTGAAAAATATGCAATGATGTTATCAGAAGAGATATCGATACCTGTAGTATCAATAGACAAAGCAAAAATTATTCTCCAGAGCAACGATGAAATAATTTATTTAGGATGGATTTTTGCTGGGATGATTCAAGGATATAAAAAAGCTTGCAAGAAATATCAGGTTAAAGCGGTATGTGCTGTTGGAATGAGTGAAGATACAAAAAAATATGTTGAAGATTTACATAAGGTAAATGGAATAAAGGAAAAGCCTTTATTTTATCTTCAAGGCGGAGTGGATAAAGCAAAGCAAAAAGGCTTTTATAAGTTTGTATTTAATATGGTAACAAATATGTTGTTAAAAAATATGAACAAGAAAAACGAAGAAGAAATTGAAGACGATGAGATTAAAGCGGTATACAATATGCAACACGGATGTGATTTTGTCTCTTTAGAAAATCTAAAACCAGCAATAGACTGGTATAATAATCTGAAACTAAAAGCTGATTTGTAATAAAATCGGTTTTTTTAATCATTTCTTGATGTTTTATTATTCTTAGAATATAATTATATCGATTTAGTAAATGCAATGGTTAAGGATATGGTGAAATATGTATAGTAAATATCACGGGTGTGGAAATGATTTTATTCTTGGTAAATATCAAAAAAGTATTGATTACTCTGAATTTGCAAAAAAGGTGTGCGATCGTCATACTGGAATTGGAGCAGATGGGCTTCTTATAGCAAAAAGCAACAATAATCTTTTAGAAATGATATTTTATAACGCTGATGGCTCAAGAGCTCCTATGTGCGGAAACGGAATCAGATGTTTTGCCTTATATTGTCTAGATGAAAGGCTAATTGATAAAGACAATTT
Organism: Bacilli bacterium; assembly: GCA_028691715.1. Lineage (GTDB taxonomy): Bacteria > Bacillota_I > Bacilli_A > ML615J-28 > CAG-698 > JAAYBG01. The sequence continues at coordinate 8,047 of JAQUYR010000046.1, forward strand.
TGATGTTTTAACAATTCCTGGAATCATGAAGGTTAAAGTAATCTCAAAGAAACCTTTTTTATGCTGTGTTAATTTAGGTAAACCCGATTTTAACAGTGAAAAATTAGAGATAAAAACTAGCAAAGAAACCTTTTTAGATGAAAAAATAGAATTAGTTGATAAAGCTATCACCAAAGAGGTGATTGTTGATGCGGTCTATATGGCAACTCATCATCTTGTTGTAATCGTCAAAAATCTAGAGGAAGTTTGTAAAAGCAATATTGGGGAACAATTATGCTCTTATCACATCTTTAATAAAGGAATTAATGTTAATTTTGTTCAGATTATAGATCGTGAAAATGTTAAAATGAAAACATATGAAAGAGGAGTCGGTTGGACTTTAGCCTGTGGAACTGGAGCCTCAGCAAGTTTTGTGATTCTTAATAAAAAGGGATTATGTGATGAAAAAATAAAAGTTCACTTGGAAAAAGGAACTCTAGAAATAGGATATAATAAAAATAAAGAAGTGATGATGGAAGGACCAGCTATTTGTATAGCAAAAAACATTGATGTTTTTGGTTCCTGAAAACGTATTAATAAAAACAACTTCTTTTTCAATTGAAAAAAATAAAACTATGTGATATAATAATACAAGGTTAATAGACCAAGGAGGAGAAGAGATGAGTAAAATAGCAATAATCTCCGATGTTAATGCTGGATTGGATTATATAGGCTATAATCCAGAAATTCCTGTTTTAAGATCAATAATCAATTTTGGTGATGAACATTATATTGATGGAATAGATATCAAAGCAGATGAATTCTATGCAAGGATTAAAGCAGATGAGACATTGATCCCATCAACTAGCGCCCCTACAGTTGGGGAAGCAATGGAATTGCTAGAAAAGTTAATTAGCGAAGGATACACGGATGTCATTATGTATTCTATTTCTTATCAATTAAGTTCAATCGGACAAATGGTCGAGACTTTAAGAGAAGAGTATGGAGACAAGATTAATATTCATGTAATCGATACTAAAACTGCAACTTATTTGCAAGGATATATGGCTGTAACAGCAAAAGAAATGGTGAATAAAGGATGTAGTGTCGAGGAGATATTAGCCTATTCTAATTATCTTGTTGATAATCAGCATGCTTATTTCGTTGTTGATAATTTAGCGTATCTAGTACGAAACGGTCGCTTAAGTGGCGCTGCTGGTTTTATGGGAAGCCTTCTTAAGATTAAACCAATTTTGGAAATGAACAAAGCAGGTAAAATTGTTAGTAAAGAAAAAGTAAAAACGCATAGAAAAGCTGTTGAAAGAGCTTTGGAAATGTTTGTTGAAGAAATTAAAGATGCCAAAAAGGTTAAAATATTTGTTTTCCACACTTTAAGAGAAGATGAAGCTAAACAGATAATTAAATATTTAGAAGAGAAATGCCCTAATGCTTTACCAATTGAATTACATATGGTAACTCCAGCTGTTGGAGCTCACATAGGTTATGGTATTTTAGGATTTGGATATTTCATCTTAGAAAAATAAAGAACAAGGAGAAAATTATGTCATTAGTAAAC